>CAMWKC010000154.1 GCA_947174735.1 uncultured Porphyromonadaceae bacterium | reverse complement strand
GGGAGGGACTGAGGCGAGCTGAAGTTCGCGCACAGGACCAGGAGGCTGCTTTAGGGGGCACAGCTGGAGGGGAGGACAGGATTACTTTACGCCGAGGTCGGCAAGCACCTGATCAATCTGGTGTTCGGCAGCAGCGACAGTCTCTTCGTATTTGTCTTTAGAAGGAAGGTCGGCGCGAACTTCGATGTAGAATTTGATTTTGGGTTCTGTGCCTGAAGGACGGATAGAGACTTTGTCACCACGTTCGGTGAAGAACTGGAGCACGTTGGAAGTAGTGGGGAAGTTCATCTTCTCTACCTCGCCGGTGCGGAGATCTTTGCAGTTAAGGTCGGCATAATCCTTAACTATGACTACCGGTGAGCCTGCAAGTTCCTTGGGAGGATTGGCACGGAATTCCTTCATCATAGCTACGATTTCGTCAGCACCGCTCTTACCCGGACGTACTACGCTTACACCGCGCTCGCGCGAGAAGCCATACTTCATATAGATGTCGATGATGAGCTCATAGAGGTCAAGATTCTGGTCAGCTGCCCATGCTGCTAATTCAGCCATAAGTGAAATTGAGCTGACAGCATCCTTATCGCGTACGAAAGTCTCGGGCAGGAAGCCATAGCTTTCCTCACCGCCGCCGAGATAACGCATACGGCCTTCTTCGTTACGCATTACGTCGGCAATCCACTTAAATCCTGTGAAGCAGTCGAAGCACTTGACATTGTTAGCCTCAGCAATACGTTTGATGGTTTCGGTGGTTACGATAGTCTTTACGCAGTATTCGTTACCGTTAAGACGACCGAGTTCGGCATTACGGGTGATGATGTAATAGAGGAACAGCATCACAATCTGGTTGCCGTTTACGAGCTGATAGTTGCCGCTCTTATCGCGTACCACAAGACCGATACGGTCAGCGTCAGGGTCAGAAGCAAATACCATGCTGGCACCTACTTCACGAGCTTTAGCGATACCCATAGCCATAGCCTCGGAGTTCTCAGGATTGGGTGATACTACTGTGGGGAAATCACCGCTCTGAACGTCCTGTTCAGGTACATGAATTACATTCTCGAAGCCCCACTTCTTGAGTGAGTCATAGATAAGCATCGAACCTGTGCCGTGAATAGGTGTGTAAACAATCTTCATGTCGGCATGACGCTTGTCTGCCTCAGGGCTAAGTGACAGACCGAGGATATCCTCCAGATACGGTTAGTCGACATCCTTACCTATAATCTGGATAAGGTCTTTGTTAGGAGTAAACTTTATCTGGTCAACCGAAGTGATTGCGTTTACGTACTCGATAGTCTTTACATCGTGAGGAGCAATCATCTGTGCACCGTCGCTCCAGTAAGCCTTGTAGCCGTTATACTCCTTGGGGTTATGGCTGGCAGTGATATTGACACCGCTCTGGCAGCCGAGACGACGGATAGCATACGATACCTCCGGTGTAGGACGGCAGGCATCGAAGAGATATACCTTGATACCGTTTGCCGAGAATATATCAGCAACGATTTCGGCAAACTTGCGTGAGTTGTTGCGCACGTCATGTCCTACAACCACGCTGATCTGAGGCTCTTCTTTGAAGACATCCTTAAGATAGTTGGCGAGGCCCTGAGTAGCAGCGCCCACGGTATAGATGTTCATGCGGTTGGTGCCGGCACCCATTATGCCGCGCAGACCGCCTGTGCCGAACTCGAGGTCCTTATAGAAGGCTTCGATGAGATTAGTTTTGTCATCAGCATCGAGCAGCGCCTTAACTTCGGTACGGGTCTCTTCGTCATACTTCGGGTCGAGCCACTTCTGTGCACGCTCGGTCACAACCTTGATCAGTTCTTCATTCTGTTGCATAACTTTGAATGTGTTTTGATATGTTTGAGTTTATGTTATCTGTATTCGTCTGTAAGCGGGTTATCGGGTCTGTGTTTTCCGGTAAATATATGATGACGCGGAAAGGCGTCTCTGATTTTAAAACACAAAGGTACAAAAAAAGGTTATTGACAAAACATAAAGACTCTAAGAAATTGGTTAAATTTGCAAATCCGAAAACGGCACAGCCCGGTCGCCGCCCCGAGGCGGGACGCTAAGCACCGTTTCGGCGAGACTTTAACAACGCCCCGCGAGGGGCCAGACACAATCCTATAACCCTAAAGAAGACATGATACTGTCTATGACAGGGTTCGGCAAGGCTACTGCCGAGTCGGCCCATAAGAAAATGACTGTCGAGATAAAATCGCTCAACAGCAAGCAGCTTGATCTTTCGATGCGTGTCCCTCCTTATTTCCGCGAACTTGAAGTTGAAACCCGCAACAGACTCGCACCGCGTCTTGAGCGAGGCAAGATAGAGCTGGCTGTCATCGTTGATTCGCTGGTAGCGGAAACTCCGGCCACGCTTAATGTCGAAGTGCTGAAAGTATATAAAGCACAGGTAGAAGCAGCTGCTCTTGAACTCGGTATTCCGGAACCTTCAGACTGGTACAGCGTGCTGCTGCGTATGCCTGACACTATGAAGACCGAATATGCCAAGCTTGAACAGGAAGACATCGAAGCCTTCGGCCGGGCGTGCAACGAAGCTACAGCGGCCCTTATTGAAAGCCGTCAGCGCGAAGGCCGTAAACTCTACGATTTTTTCCTTCAGAAGATAGCAAATATAGGACACCTGTTAGATGAGGTAGAGCCTTTCGAACAGGAACGAGTGCCACGTATACGCGCACGTCTTGAGGATCAGCTCACACGGCTACAATCGATAGAGTATGATGCCGGACGTCTAGAACAGGAGCTTATATTCTACATAGAGAAACTCGACGTAAGCGAAGAGAAACTGCGTCTTCGTTCACATCTTAACTACTTTGTTGAAACACTTGGCGGTGCCGATGTGCTTCCGGCAGCCGGACAAGGCAAACAGCTCGGCTTCATAGCTCAGGAGATAGGACGCGAAATCAATACGCTCGGTTCAAAAGCCAATCATGCCGATATGCAGAAGATAGTGGTGAAGATGAAAGACGAACTGGAGCAAATAAAGGAACAGGTGCTCAATGTGCTGTGAGGCGCTTGCACAGAAAAACACTGTACAAAATATGACACAACAGCAACAAGATGCCGAAGGCAAGATAATAGTGCTCTCCGCTCCTTCGGGTACAGGCAAATCAAGCATCATACAACGACTGATGCAGCATCCCGAATTGCGTTTAGGATTTTCTATTTCAGCCACGAGTCGTAAGCCCCGCGGACAGGAACGTGACGGAGTGGAATACTACTTTATAAGTCCGGATGAATTTGCCCGCCGAGCTGCCAACGATGAATTTGTGGAGTGGGAAGAAGTCTATGCAGGCACCTGTTACGGTACGTTACGGTCTGAAGTGGAACGTGTTGTCGGAGCAGGACATAATCTTATAATGGATATAGACGTCAAAGGTGCTCTCAATGTGAAGCGCTGTTTCGGCGACCGTGCTATAGCTATCTTTATATTGCCGCCTAATCTTGAAGAATTAGAACGCCGTCTGCGCGGCCGCGGCACTGATTCGGAGGAAACAATACTGAAACGTCTTGCCAAGGCCGAATATGAACTATCGTTCGCTTCACAATTCGACTGCCGTGTTATAAACGATACACTTGAACATGCTGCCGATGAGGTAGGGCGTCTTATAAGCGAATTTGCTCCTACCGACCGATGAACAGACGTACGATAGCCGTGTACAGCGGCACATTCGACCCGCCGCATACAGGACATGCTATTGTAGCTAACTATGTGGCCCAATGGACCGGTGTGGAAGAAGTTCTGATGATGGTCAGTCCGCTCAATCCGCTGAAAGCCGGTACACACCCGGTCTCCGATCGTATGCGTGTACGTATGGTCGAAGCTTTGACTGAAGGCTGTCGTGGTGTGCGTGCGAGTGATTTTGAGTTAAAGCTACCGATGCCTACATATAGTTACCGCACTCTGTGTGCCCTGCGCGAGGCATATCCCGAATGTCAGTTCAGGCTGGTGATAGGGTCGGACAACTGGAGTGTAATAGATCGCTGGCGTAATCCTGAGGAGATAATAAAGGAATTCGGTCTGATAGTCTATCCGCGTCCGGGACATGCACGACCTGATATACTGCCCGAAAATGTACAATGGCTTGATGAAGCACCTCAGATAGTGATGTCCAGTACATTCGTGCGTAAGGCAGTGGCTAAAGGACGCCGGCTTGATTACTTCGTACCGCACGGAGTGGCAGAGCTGATAGAAAAATATAAACTGTATCACAATAATGATAAGTAAGGAAATAACGACCCGCCTAAAGGGTCTTGTGGGTGCCTCCACACAATACTGCGCTCTGGCTGAACAGTGCAGTGATTATGAGCGTGAGGAATGGATAAAACGTATGGTGCTGGCATTACCCACGCTTTATATAGGTGTACAGAGTCTTAGTCTCGAAGATGTGCCGACACTTGACGAAGGCGGTTATCTGGCCGAATATGTTGATGAAGACCTTTACGAGAAAGTACGCCGTTCAGTCGCAGCTCTTTTAGGCGAGGACGATGTATATCTTGAGACCTTTGAAGAGGATATGAAATACAGTGACACGCCGATAGCTGCCACTATATCGGAAGGAGTGGCTGATATATTCCAAAGTGTATATAACTACGTAGGAGTGGCTAACGACAGTGACGGCGACCTGCTTGGAGATGCTTTCCGCGAACTTAAGGAAAGTTTTGAAAGTTACTGGAGTCAGGTGCTCTGTAATACACTCAGAGCTCTCAATGCTTTGCTGCGTCAGTGATTTATCCGTGCAGCAACAAATATAAACCCGTATCAAAACAAAAAATATATGGCGATAGACAGACTGCTGAAATGGCTCGACGAATCGAGCTGCAACTTCATGGCCGTAGCCACCATGCGCCGTGAGCTTGACAAAGCCGGCTTTACGGCCCTTGACCCGTCTGCCGACTGGCATCTTCAGCCCGGCGGCCGATATTATATAGTGCGTAACGACAGTGCTATAATGGCTTGGATATGCGGTACATCGCCGCTGGCCGAGACCGGTGCGCGTATCATAGCGGCTCACAGCGACAGTCCGTGTTTTAAAATCAAGCCTAATGCCGAAATCATAGGTGACGGAGGTGTGATATGCCTGAATGTCGAGAAATACGGCGGCGGTATCATGTACACATGGTTTGACCGTCCTCTCTCAATATCAGGTCGTGTCATGACAGCAGGTCCTGACCCGCTACAACCACGTACACATCTGGTAGACCTTCGCCGTGCTGTAGCTGTGATTCCTCACCTTGCTATACACTTCAACCGTGGTGTCAACGAAGGTAATCCGCTGTCAGTACAAAAAGATATGAAACCTGTAGTCGGCTACTACAATCCCGAGGAACTGCATTACCTAATGAGACAAGGAGGAGTGGTACGCTGTATGGTAGCCGAACATTTAGGTATACAGCCTGAAGAAATACTGGATTATGAACTTTGTCTTTATCCATGCGAACCTGCCGGATTGTGCGGAGTTGATGGTGAATATTTTCAGTCAGCCCGCATAGATGACCTTTCAATGGCTTTCGGTGCACTTGAAGCTCTGTTGGCTACCGCAGACAGACCTTGTTCGGCTACAAGGATAATGGCAATATTTGACAATGAAGAGACAGGCAGCGGTACACGTCAGGGAGCTGCCTCACCGGTGCTGCGCGATATTCTTGAGCG
>CAMWKC010000153.1 GCA_947174735.1 uncultured Porphyromonadaceae bacterium | reverse complement strand
GCCAAAGGCATGTCCCTACAAAGAGGATATTTTGCAACAGCCTAAAGTAACATACAATAAAAAGCACAGACTAACCGTCCGTGCTTTTTATTGTTAATTCTTGACTGTTATGATTTGACTGACCATTCGACACCGTTCTTGGTATCTTTGATGTCAAATCCGAGTGCTGTGAGTTTGTTACGGATGAGGTCAGAGGTTGCCCAGTCTTTGGCTGCTTTGGCATTCTTACGTATATCCATAAGGAGGTCTACAGCTCCTGCATAAGCTTTGACTGTGTCGCTACTTTCGTTATCGGCTGTCACGCGCACACCAAGCAGTTCCACAAGGAAGACATCAAACAGATGACGCAGACGATTAAGATCTTCAGCATTGAGCCGGATAGTACCGTCGGCAGCCTGATTGATGAGCTTACAAGCTTCGAAGAGCGTAGCTATCACCATAGGTGTGTTCAGATCATCGTCAAGCGCTTCATAGCATTGTGTGGCGAAATCCGGTACTTCAACCGTTGATTTTTCGGACGGTAGCAGACTTTGCAGACGTCGGTAACCGTCAAGCATTTTCTGTAAAGCTTTTTCAGCTGCCTGAAGCGCTTCGTTAGAGAAATCGACTGTCGAACGGTACTGTGCCTGAAGTATGAAGAAACGTATCACCATCGGTGAATAGGGCTGTGTAAGTAGGGGATGTGAGCCGTCATAGAACTGTTCAAGCGTTATGAAGTTGTTGTATGACTTGCCCATTTTCTTACCATTAATGGTAATCATATTGTTGTGCATCCAATAACGTACAGCTTCATGGCCTTGTGCGGCTACACTCTGTGCTATCTCACATTCGTGGTGAGGAAACATGAGGTCCATGCCTCCGCCGTGAATATCGAATGTCTCGCCAAGATATTTCTCACCCATTGTCGAGCACTCAAGATGCCACCCCGGAAAGCCTTCGCTCCATGGCGACGGCCAGTGCATTATATGTTCCGGAGCTGCTTTTTTCCAAAGAGCGAAATCAAGTGGGTTACGTTTCTCCTGCTGACCGTCGAGGGTACGTGTGTTGTTCTGTAGTTCCTCGATGTTGCGGCCGGACAGTTTGCCGTAATGATGATCACGGTTATATTTCTCCACGTCGAAATATACTGATCCTTCGCTTTCGTAGGCATAACCGGCGTCAAGAATCTTTTTGATATATTCTATCTGCTCGATAATATGACCCGAAGCATGCGGCTCGATGCTTGGAGGTAAGACATTGAGTGCATCCATGTCACGGTGGTAACGGTTTAGATACATCTGGACTACCTCCATAGGCTCAAGCTGTTCAAGACGTGCCTTCTTGGCAATTTTGTCTTCACCCTCGTCAGCGTCGTGCTCAAGGTGTCCGACATCTGTTATATTGCGCACATAACGTACCTTATATCCGAGATGACGCAGATAGCGGAACAGAATATCGAATGTTATGGCCGGACGGGCGTGACCTAGGTGAGCATCACCATACACCGTCGGACCACACACGTACATACCCACAAGCCCCTCCATGAGGGGCTTGAAGGGTTGCTTAATACGTGTAAGTGAATTGTATAGGGTCAGATTGTTATCCATCATACCCTGTTCACTTATGCGTGGAGGTTATCAGTTGTTGCTGGGCTGATTGCCACGGGGCTTGATTTCGCCGAACTGATTTTCGTACTTCTGTACGTTGTCAGACAGAGCGTAGAGGAGCTGCTTAGCGTTCTCAGGGCTCATTACGATGCGGCCTACAACGGGAGCCTGGGGCATACCGGGAGCGGCAAAGATAAAGTCGATAAGGAACTCGTTAGGGCCGTGACCGATCATGGCGAGGTTGCTGTACTTGCCGTCAGCCATGTCGGGACGGAGCTGGATTTGGAGCTGCTGCTTGTTCTGTTCGTTAGCTGCCATAGTAGTTATTAATGTTTTAAAGTTGTTGTATGTTGGAATATATCTCTATTTGTCAGGAACAGCACAGCTTCATTGAGATGTGCTGTTCTGTTTGCCAGCACAAATCGTGCCGAAAACGAACGCGAAGATAGATAAAAAAAACGAAACGGCCAATTATCACGGCTACGTTAACACGGTGTTAACACCTTGCACATCTTCTCCGGACTTTTCAGACATCTCAGCTGTGTCTGCTTCTATACGTCCGTCAGCCATGTGCACAACGCGATCCGCCACCGCTTCCATCGACGGGTCGTGAGTTACGATAACGAATGTCTGACGCAGTTCGTCACGCAGTCGTCTGAAAGTATCCTGTATTTCCTGACGGTTGTGTGAGTCAAGGCTGCCTGTGGGTTCGTCAGCCAATACTACGCGCGGTCTGTTGATTAAAGCCCGTGCTATGGCACAACGCTGCTTTTCACCTCCGGATAATTGTGAAGGTCTGTGTTGCAGACGACTTCCAAGACCAAGCATATCAAGTAACCGGCGTGCTTCGGCCTCGGCTTCATGTCGTCCCTTACCTGCTATAAGGGCAGGCATAGCGACGTTTTCAACAGCTGTAAATTCCGGCAGGAGTTGATGAAACTGAAATACAAAACCGATATTACGGTTGCGGAATTCTGACAGCTTCCGGTCTGACAGACTTGTAAGGTCTGTACCGTCGTAGCTTACTGTTCCCGAATCCGGACGGTCAAGTGAACCGGCTATTTGCAATAATGTAGTCTTTCCCGCACCGCTCGGACCGACGATAGCCATAAGTTCACCTTCGCCAACTGTAAGCGATATGTTATGTAGTACTGTCAGCGTACCGTAAGTCTTAGTGATGTTACTTAATGTTATCACGTTGATTGGTATTGAGTGCTTATTGTGCTGTACGCATTATGGCATAGTTGGACATGAATATACCGAATAGTGCCGGAATGGTAGCCAAAGTACCGTATGAGGTACGTTTGTTAGTTGTACCTATTTCTATGAGCGACGCTGTATGTGGTGCTTCCGAGCTTGCTACTACTTTGAGCGGTCGACGTAATCCCAGCTTACGCAGACGCTGGCGTACGGCACGTGCCAGGCCGTCTTCCCGGGTTTCCCATAAATCGGCATAACCTACTTTGGTGGGGTCTGTACGTCCGCCGGCACCCATAGATGAAATGATAGGAATGTTATGCTTCATACAGTAACTCACCAGAGCTACTTTCGGGGCTACCGTATCAATGGCGTCAAGTACAAAATCAAAACCGCCTTCAAGCAGTATACCTATATTATCAGGTGTTACAAATTCCTGTACTGTCTCAACAGTAACTTCAGAATTTATGTTGCGGAATCGTTCTGCTAACAGACTTACTTTCGGTTGGCCGATCACTGGTAGGGTAGCTATCAGTTGGCGGTTGACATTGGTAATGTCAACGTTGTCAGCATCTATAAGGCGCAGATGTCCGACGCCTGCACGTACCAGCATCTCAGCTGCATAACCACCTACACCGCCGACACCGACTACGAGCATACGCGAGCGTGCGAGCCGCCCGACAGCTTCACTGCCGAGCAGCCGTACGGTACGGTCGTCCCAGCGGAGACCGACTGCTTCTTCAGCAGTGTTTATCACTTCCTCGTTATTAGAGGTTGTTGTCACCACGTTCTATCCAGCTTCCTTTGAAACCGGTTTCAGCCAGAGTCTTTTCTACCTGAGCCGCAGTTTCAGCATTTTCAGGGAGTCCGTGAACCTCAAGTATCTTGTCAGCATTTTCGAGGTCCATGCTCCAGCGTGCGTTAGGGAATTTCTCACCCATAGCTTTAAGTATAGCCGCGCTGCATCCCTGGCAGCGTGCGTTGGTTTTGAATTGCATAATTATTATTCTTTTGAGTTATTGGTTTGGTTCTTTTCTTTACCGAGACGTAGCGAATTAAGTACAACACATACCGATGACATAGCCATTGCTGCGCTGGCGAACATCGGAGAGAGCAACCAGCCCCATACAGGGTAAAAAACACCGGCTGCAATAGGAATACCGATAAGGTTATAGATAAAGGCCCAGAAAAGGTTTTCACGTATTACTCTGAGTGTGTCACGTGACAGTCGCATGGCTTTGGGTATGTCGGTAAGACGTCCTGCTACCAGTGTGACCTGTGCCACATCTATGGCAATATCTGACCCGGTTCCCATAGCGATAGCTACATCAGCCTCGGCCATAGCCTGTGAGTCGTTAATACCGTCGCCGGCCATAGCCACGATTTTACCTTTTCCTTTCAGAGCCTGTATAGCTTCCTGTTTACCGGCCGGGAGTACTTCGGCTATCACCTTATTAATGCCTGCCAGATGTGCGAAATATTCAGCTGTATCGCGACGGTCGCCTGTAAGAAGCACTACTTCCACTCCGCGCTTTTTAAGCTGTGCCACTGTTTCTGCTGCTTCTGGTTTTATTGTATCTGATACTTTGAAAGCTGCTAATGTTTCTGTGCCTGCTCCGGCGAATACTATTCCGGCACCCTCTTTGCCCCACTGGGCCGCAGCAGCCGACATAGCAGCCGGTATAAGTGCATGTTCTCGCTCGGCCAACGGTGCTGAGCCTATCCAATAGTTACGCCCGGCTACCGAACCTGTGATACCCATTCCGGGTATATAGTCGAATGTTACTTCTCCGGCCGGACTTCCTCCGTGTCCTTCACACCACTCGGCTATAGCTTCTGCCAGCGGGTGGGCGCTTTTACGTTCTAAAGCGGCGATAGCTCCCAATATATCAGTTAGGGAATCAGCTCCGGCTGCTATATATGTGTCACTGACTGACGGATGTCCTTCGGTAAGAGTGCCGGTCTTGTCAATGGCCAGTATGCTGACGCGTCCCATATTCTGAAGACCTTCTGCGTCACGTACCAGTATACCGTTGCGTGCACCACGGCCCATACCTACCATTATAGCTGTAGGAGTGGCTAAACCTAAGGCGCAGGGACAGGCAATTACCAGCACTGATACCGCTGTGATTATTGCTACAGGCAGATTGCCGTAACCTACCGTAAGCCATACGCCGAAAGTTACCAGTGCTATAAGTATAACGGCAGGTACAAATACCATCGCTACTTTGTCAACTAATTTCTGTACCGGTGCTTTTGAACCCTGCGCACGTCTTACCGCATCAATTATATGGGCTAAGCGCGTTGTGCCGCCGACCTGTGTGGCGTTTATTGTTATTGTGCCGTTATCTACCAGTGTACCGGCACTTACTGTACTACCGGGAGTTTTTTCCACAGCTATAGGTTCACCTGTCAGCATACTTTCATCTACTGCTGCATGACCTTCAGTCACGGTACCGTCTACCGGTACACGTTCTCCGGGCCGCACGGATATGAGGTCTCCGGGTTTGATGTCAGCTATCTTTACGGTACGTGTCTTGCCGTCAGGTTCGACCAATACAGCTTCGGCCGGCTGAAGCCCCATCAGTGCACGTAAGGCCGAACCTGTAGAGTGGCGTGCCCGCAGTTCCATGAGTTTTCCTGTCAGTACAAAAGCTATAATCATAGCCGACGCTTCATAATAAAGGTCTGCCGGCAATCCGTGAGCGTATGCTACATTCGGCCACAGTGTATTAAACAGACTGTAGAGAAAACTGACTAATGTTGATACAGCTACGAGGCTGTCCATAGTAGGATGCAGCTTTCCTAAGGCACGGAAGCCGTTTATATAGAAACGGTGGCCACATATACCCATAACAGCGAGGGCCAGACCGGCCATCACCCACTGTTCACCTTCAAAATG
>CAMWKC010000152.1 GCA_947174735.1 uncultured Porphyromonadaceae bacterium | reverse complement strand
ATTTAGATAAATAGTTGAATCTCCGGGCTGTGAGGCAGAGCGTGAGGTGAGTTCATGGCGTACGTGATCAGCACGCTGATCATCGGTATCGAAATCCCGCTGGAGCAGATTAGGAAAGAAGCATAGCTTCATGATTAAGAAAAATACCACTAACTTAAGACCTATTATGGCCCAAAGTGTACGACCGACGGTCATGTTGCGGAACCCGTCGATATAGAGGTCGGCAATACGGGCAAACAGATGGCGCCCGCGCTGCAGCAGTGTAGTGAAGAGCTCAGACATGGTGTTGAAATCAGGTAGGAGAGAAGGCAGGTTGTAAAATTGGTGTGCAAGTTAGTTAAAAAAATGTTATGTACACAACATGGGGCGAAAAATTTTGTAACTTTGTACAAAAATTATGGTTTCCGTACTATCGGAAACCATGCTATACAGCTCTCCGCGGGGACGGCAACCCGGAAAATGATATTAATTCCACTAATACCCGACACACAATGGCCCTTTGGTTTGAATGTAAAGTGAAATATGACCGTATGCAGGAAAATGGTATGGTTAAAAAAGTTAATGAACCCTATCTGGTAGATGCTCTTACCTTTACCGAGGCAGAAGCACGTATTATCGAAGAGGTGAAACCTTTTATTTCAGGTGACTTTTCCATATCAGCGGTCAAAAAGACCAAAATATCAGAGATTTTCTTTGACGAGACAGGCGACAAATATTATATGGTGAAAGTTAATTTTATTACTCCTGATGAGAAAACAGGTGTTGAGAAGAAGACTGCCAGTTTCATACTGGTGGCTGCCTCGGATTTCAAAGGTGCTCTTGACCGTTTCGAGCAGGGTATGGCCGGTACTTTAGGTGATTATGAGATAGCTTCGATAGCCGAGACACCGCTTATGGATGTTTATCCGCTGGATCTTAGTGCTCCAAATACTCCGCAGTCATGAATCAGGATATAGCAGCCGAGATACGTAGGCTTCATTCAGAGCTACCTGAGGGCGTCAGATTGGTAGCCGTATCGAAATTTCATCCTGCCGAAGCTGTACGCGAGGCATACGATGCCGGACAGAGACTATTCGGCGAGAGCCGTGTCAACGAACTCCTTGAGAAAGAAGCTGTGCTTCCAGCCGATATACAATGGCATTTCATAGGGCACCTGCAAACTAATAAAGTACGCCGACTTGTCGGTAAGGTAGCAATGATAGAAAGTATTGATACTGAGCGCCTGCTGGAGCTCGTCGATGCCGAATCACGTCGTGCCGGGGTAGTGACACGTGTTCTGATGCAGGTACATGTTGCTCGGGAGGAGACAAAATTCGGTTTTTCTGCCGATGAACTGCTTGATTACTTTAGCCGTCATGCTTATCGTAATCTTACCAACACTCATATATGTGGTGTTATGGGAATGGCATCTAATACTGATGACACTGATCGCGTGCGTGCTGACTTCAGAGCTATAGCCGATATTTTCGGTGAGGTGCGCCGAATATGCGGCGATGAACTGCGTGGTTTTGATGTGATATCAATGGGTATGAGCGGTGACTGGCCTATAGCTGTGGCCGAGGGGTCGAATCTGGTGCGGGTAGGTACCGCAATATTCGGCGAACGACAGTATACTTAGAAAATATAGCCCGAATCGGATAAATCAGGATAAAAATAGAAATGAAATTGGTTAATCAACGAAATAATGTGTAACTTTGGAGTCCAGTTCCGAATCCGCGGCAAGCAGAATATCTCTACAGAATAACCCTAAAAAACATAAACCCAACTCAACTTAAAGATTATGGCTAATTCTAATCAGGCGGCAACAGTGCCAAAGCCAAATTACACTTTACCGATTATCGCGATGTTCTTCCTGTTCGCGATGATTTCGTTCGTTACCAACCTTGCGGCTCCTATCGGTACGATATGGGGTAATAAATTCGCCGGCAATTCTGTGCTTGGTATGATGGGCAATATGATGAACTTTCTGGCTTACCTGTTTATGGGTATTCCGGCAGGTAACATGCTCGTCAGAATGGGATATAAAAAGACTGCTCTCTGGGCTATGGCTATCGGTGTGGTAGGTCTGTTTATACAGTGGCTTTCGAGTAGAGTAGGTGCTGAGGTGATGCTGACCGAATTGGTAAGCCTTAACTTTATCATCTATCTTTTTGGTGCTTTCGTGTGCGGTTTTTGCGTATGTATGCTTAACACTGTTGTTAACCCGATGCTCAACCTTCTCGGAGGCGGCGGTAATAAAGGTAATCAGTTACTGCAGGCCGGCGGTGCTCTTAACTCTCTGTCAGGCACGCTGACTCCGTTCTTTGTCGGTGCTCTTATCGGTGTGCTTACTAAGGAAACTACCATGAGCGTTGTGGCACCTCTGCTTTGGATAGCTATGGGTGTGTTTGTAGTAGCTTTCTTCATTATCCTGTTTGTGACTATTCCGGAACCCAACCTGCAGAAAAGCGGTGCTAAGAAACCGGCTTATACCCATAGTCCCTGGAATTTCCGTCACACTGTATTAGGTGTAATCGGTATTTTCTTCTATGTCGGTATTGAAGTAGGTATTCCCGGAACACTTAACTTTTATTTGTCCGATACCAGTGCCGATGGTGCTGAGGTAGCCGGTGCCGCCTCGCTGGTAGCTGGTGTTATTGTGGCTATTTACTGGTTCTTTATGCTTGTAGGCCGTACAGTATCAAGTACTATTTCTGCTAAGGTTTCAACTAAAACTCAGATGATAGTATCCACCAGTGTCGCTATAGTTTTCATCGTAATAGCTATTTTCACATCGCGTGAAAGTAAAATAGAGGTACCCAACTTTGTCTATGACCCTGTGCAGAAAACATCACAGATACTTGTTGAATCGGATGTGCCTCAAGATGTAATCGACAATTTTGTGGCTACTAAGGATGCTAAGCTCCTTTCAGCTCATGAGGCAACTATAGAGTCACGTTTCGGTAAGACTGCTGATGATATGGTAATCAGTCTTGAACGTCCGCTTGTGCCTATAAGCGCTCTTTTCCTTGTGCTCTGCGGTCTCTGCACATCGGTAATGTGGGGCGGTATTTTTAATCTTGCTGTCGAAGGCCTCGGTAAGTACACGGCTCAAGCTTCCGGTATCTTTATGATGATGGTGGTAGGCGGCGGTATAATGCCTCTGATACAGAGCTGGCTGGCTGATACCTGCGGTTACATGATCTCTTACTGGCTTGTGGTAGCTATGCTGGCATATCTGCTTTATTACAGTCTTATCGGATGCCACAATGTTAATAAGGATATACCTGTAGAAGAGGAACCGAGCCTTGACGAACAGCTTTATCTGTAAACTGCAGCAACCGTGTTCCGACAGCATTGACGCTGTATCGGACTAAACCGGATACTTTATAATCCCGTCGCCTGTGACTGCCCGGTCAGGGTACAGACGGCGGGATAATTTCTCCCCGCAACCATTCAGCTACTCAATTCTGACAACTAAAACTCATCTGTTCCTTAGGGAAGGACAACTTAACCTAAAAATACCTACGAGATAAAATACTTATGGAAAGAAAAATCTATGATCGCGCAGCCAATAATCTGCGTGTGCTGATTGCCGAGATGGTGGAGAAAGCCAAATCGGGCCACCCCGGAGGCGCCATGGGCGGCTCAGATTTTGTAAATGTACTATTCTCGAAATTCATGGTTTATGACCCGGCTGATCCGCATTGGATGGGTCGTGACCGTTTCTTCCTTGATCCCGGCCACATGTCGACTATGCTTTACGGAGTGCTGGCCCTCACAGGTCGTTATAGCATCGATGAGCTTAAAGAGTTCCGTCAGTGGAACAGCGTTACACCGGGACATCCTGAACTTGATGTGGTACGTGGTGTTGACAACAGTTCGGGTCCTTTAGGTCAGGGTCATGTCATGGCTGTGGGTTGTGCTATAGCTGAACGTTTCCTTTGCGCTCGTTTCGGCGAAAGCTGGGCTCACAAAACATACGCCTTTATTTCAGACGGTGGTATACAGGAAGAAGTATCGCAGGGTGCCGGACGTATAGCCGGTAAGCTTGGTCTGCACAATCTTATAATGTTCTATGACTCGAATAAGGTACAGCTTTCCACTATGGTTAAAGATGTGACTGACGAGGATACAGCTGCGAAGTATCGTGCATGGGGTTGGAATGTGCTTGAGGTAGACGGTACGGATCCTGTTGCTATGGCTGAGGCGCTTACTACAGCTCATGAAGAGAAGGAGCGTCCTACGCTTATTATAGGTCATACTGTGATGGCTCGCGGTGGTGTGGCTACCGACGGTACAAGCGTCGAAGGTAAAATTTCGACTCACGGTCAGCCTCTGAGCAAAGCCGGCTGTGACATAAAGGCTACAGTGACTGCCCTTGGCGGTGATGCTGAAAATCCCTGGCAGATATGGGACGACGTACGCGAGCTTTATGCACAACGTCGCGAGGAACTTACAAAGATCGTGGCTGAACGTCGTGCAGAGGAGGCTAAGTGGGTTGAGGCTAATCCTGAACTTGCTAAGACTCTCGGCGACTATATGGGTAACCGTCTGCCGGACCTCGACTGGGATAAAATTGAGTTTAAGCCTAATATAGCCAGCCGTGCTGCTTCGGCTACAGTTCTCAGTTTCCTTGCCGAGCATGTAGGTAATATGATTGTATCAAGTGCAGACCTTGCTAACAGTGACAAGACTGACGGTTTCCTTAAAAAGACTCACGAGCTGATAAAGGGCGACTTCAGCGGTGCTTTCCTGCAGGCTGGCGTAGCTGAGCTTACAATGGCGTGCATTATGAACGGTATCGCTCTGCATGGTGGTGTTATAGGTGCATGTGGCACATTCTTCGTGTTCAGTGATTATATGAAGCCTGCTATACGTATGGCTGCTTTGATGGAGTTGCCTGTTAAGTTCATATATACCCATGATTCTTTCCGTGTAGGTGAAGATGGTCCTACTCACGAACCCATCGAACAGGAGGCCCAGATACGTCTGCTTGAGCAAATGAAGAACCTCAAGGGTCATCGTGCTGCTCTGGTATTGCGTCCTGCCGACTCTGCCGAGACTTTGGAAGCCTACCGTCTGGCTATGAATAACTGGGAGTGTCCGACAGTTTTGATATTCTCGCGTCAGAATCTTGAAGATTTGCCCGGAACTGACCGTCGTAAAGAAGCACGCAATACTGAACGTGGCGGCTACGTAGTTATACCGGCAGAGAAGCCTGAGATAGTTCTCGTAGGTAACGGCAGTGATGTAGCTCTACTTTGCAATGTGGCTGCTCGTCTTGCTGCTGATGGTGTTAAGGCACAGGTTGTGTCGATGCCTTCGCTGGGTCTTTTCAAAGAACAACCTAAAGACTACCAGCTTGAAGTTATGCCTGACGGTGTAAAAATATTCGGCCTGACTTCCGGGCTGCCTGCTACGCTTTATCCCGTGATGAAAGGCGACTGGGAGGTGTACGGTATGGAACGCTTCGGTGCCAGTGCGCCTGCTGATGTGCTTGATGAGAAGTTCGGCTATACTACTGATAATATCTATAGTGTGGTAGGAGCTTTCCTGAAGAAGTAAGTCCTTAGTACTAAAGCGAGCTGAAGTATTTAAAGCGAGCTGAGGCTCGCACACAGAACCAGGAGGCACGGTGCCTTCCGACTCTGTGTGCGAGCTTCAGCTCGCTTAGTTGCCGTTGTTCCTTTAGGCGTCTTTGGGTTGGCGCGGTACCTCCTGGTTCTGTGTCCGAGCTTTAGCTCGCTTAGTTGCCGTTGTCCCTTTAG
>CAMWKC010000151.1 GCA_947174735.1 uncultured Porphyromonadaceae bacterium | reverse complement strand
GTACTATATCAAAACGTATCTCATCAGGACGGCCTTCAATAGTATTAAGAGCACGCAGACCTTGGAATGAGGCAACATGTGCAAGCATCATCCGTGCATTGACATCACCTATAGCAAAGATATGTGGCTGAGATGTACGCATACATTCATCTACTACAATACCACGGGGTGACCAATCCACACCGGCAGCATCAAGTCCAAGACCTTCCACACGTGGAGCACGTCCTACAGCCATAAGAAGATCACTCGACACTACCTGTTTTTCTTCGCCCTTAACTTCGTAGGTCACTACTATTTCGTAATCAGCATTCTGCTCTATACGTTTGGCAGCTGCTCCGGTTATGATGTCCACACCCTTCTTACCAAGAGCCTGCTTGAGACGTTTGGCAATATCTCCGTCAAACGGTGGGAGTATCTGTTTCATGTACTCTATCACCGTTACTTTAGACCCGAGGCTGTTAAATATCGAGGCAAATTCCATACCTATCACACCTCCGCCTATAATAGTCAGAGACTCAGGTATATGGTCTATGTCAAGAAGACGACTCGAATCCATCACACACTCAAGATCATGTCCTTCTATCGGTAACGATTTCGACACACTTCCTGTAGCTATGATAATGTTATCGGCCGTATATTCTTCTCCATCGGCTGTTAAGGTATGAGAATCCTTAAACTCTGCTCTGGCATTAACGACATTTACTTTAGCTCCTTTTAGCAAAGCTGCCACACCTTCGCGTAACTGCCCCACTACCTCGTTCTTGCGTTCCATAACGCGATTGAAATCGAGAGTAAACGAAAAGTCATCAATACCGAACTGCTCTGATTCCTTAATCTCACTCACCACGGCCGCATTACGGCAGAGACATTTGGTAGGTATACAACCTTCATTGAGGCATGTACCACCTAAAGCTCCTCCGTTGAACAGAGTCACACTCTTACCTCGACGGGCAGCCGCTACAGCAGTTTCATAACCGCCGGGACCTGCTCCTATGATTATAAGATCGCTCTTAAGCATTCTTAAGTGCTTTATAAGTGAGAATAGGATTTTTAGCAGCGCCTGTTTCGTCAAGCTTACGTACTAAAGTGGTCAGAGGTGCATTCTTCACCTCATCAGGAGTCTCACGTGCTTCTTTAGCAACCTTGTGCATAACGTCGATAAATTCATCAAGCGTCTCAAGACTCTCTGTCTCTGTAGGCTCAATCATCATCGACTCATGGAACAGCAGCGGGAAGTAAATAGTCGGAGCATGGAAACCATAATCAAGCAGACGCTTCGCTACATTAAGTGTAGTAACGCCGGTCGATTTATCCTTCAGACCGTCAAATACCATCTCATGCTTACATACACCCTCAATAGGCAGCAGATAGTCATCTTTAAGACTCTCTTTTATGTAGTTGGCATTAAGAGTGGCAAGCGGACCTACATTCTTCAGATTCTCCTTACCTAAAGTCAGTATATAGGCATAAGCCTTCATCATCACTCCGAAGTTGCCGAGGAAAGTCGATACACTGCCAAGACTGTCCTTACCGAAGTCCACATAGAACTTCCCATCTTCATTCTTGCGCACACGTGGATTAGGCAAGAACTCTACCAGATGTTCGGCTACACCTACCGGACCGGAACCCGGACCACCGCCGCCGTGAGGTGTAGAGAAAGTCTTATGCAGATTAATGTGCATAATGTCGAAGCCCATATCGCCAGGACGTACTTTGCCTAACAATGGATTCAGATTAGCACCATCATAATAAAGAAGACCGCCTGCATCATGTACTAATTTGGCTATCTCTACTATCTCGGTTTCGAACATACCCAACGTGTTGGGATTAGTCATCATGATACCGGCTACAGTATCGTCAAGCAGCGGTTTCAGATCCTCTACATCTATAGAACCGTTCGGCTTGGATTTAACCTCTACTACCTCGAAACCGGCCACCATAGCCGATGCAGGATTGGTACCGTGAGCTGAATTAGGCACTATAACTTTAGTACGCTTCTCATCACCATGGCTACGGTGGTAATGCTTCATTACCATAAGTCCGGTCAGCTCACCATGAGCACCGGCGTAAGGATTAAGCGTAAACTCTGCTAAACCCGCGATGTTAGACAGAGCCTGCTGTAGATTATAGTACAGTTCAAGTGCTCCCTGAGCGGCTTCGGCAGGCTGAAGCGGATGCACTGCCGAAAATTCCGGCATAGCTGCAACTTCTTCATTGATTTTAGGATTGTACTTCATCGTACAGCTTCCTAAAGGATAGAATCCTGTGTCGACACCGAAGTTTTTGTTCGACAGATTAGTATAATGGCGTACTACATCAAGCTCACTTACCTCAGGGAGATCAAGTGGCTCTGTACGCTTCAGGTCAGCCGGTATATCGGCCATGCCGTCTGTGCCGAAGTTATCGGCAGGCAGTTCGTAGCCTTTGCGCCCTGGACGCGAAAGCTCGAATATAAGTTTATCGTAATACTTCATTGATATTGTCTTGATGTGCATTGTGCCTTTAAAGGCAATATAGCTCTCTTAGAACTCAGGCTTCGAGCATAAGAGTTACGAGCTGATCTATCTCTTCCTTAGTGCGCTTTTCGGTCACTGCAAAGGTAACAAGGCCCTCACCCATAACTAACGGACCCATAAAGCCGTTATCAAGCAGATGTTTGTTAACCTTCTCTATGTCGAGGTCGGTCTTGAGTGTAAATTCTTTCAGGAAAGGCTTTTCACCGAATGCCGGTGTGAATTTACCTGTACCGATAAGTTTATTATAAAGATAGTGAGCTCCGTCACAGCAGAGTTTATTAACTTCTTTCAGACCCTCTTTACCCATTAGCGACACATAGATAGTGGCATACAGGGCCATAAGACTTTGGTTCGAGCATATATTACTTGTAGCTTTCTCACGTCGTATATGCTGTTCACGGGCTTGCAGAGTCAATACGTAAGCACGCTTGCCGTCGGCATCCTTAGTAGCACCTACCACACGACCCGGCATCTTACGTATCTGTGCTTTATCACAAGCTATATAACCTAAGTACGGACCACCGAAAGCTAAAGGCATACCTAATGTCTGGCCATCGCCGCAAGCTATATCGGCTCCCCAGCCTTTGGGCGTACGCAGTACAGCCAGTGTCGAGGGGTCAGCATTGATTGTCAGCAAACCCTTAACAGCATGTATAGCATCTGCCAGACCCGTCAGGTCCTCAATTATACCATACTTGTTAGGCTGAGGCACAATTACACCGGCTACATCACCCTTTTCAAGTTCTTTCTTTATAGCTTCGAGATCACTTACACCATCTTTTTCAGCCACTACTGTAAGCTCAACCCCATGGAAACGTGCGTATGTCTCGACAACACGTACTACGGCATCAGCAACAGTAGACGAAATCAGAACACGATTCTTCTTCTTGGCGGCAGCTACCATCATAAACATGGCTTCGGCAGTAGCGGTAGCTCCGTCATACATCGAAGCATTAGTGGCTTCCATACCGGTAAGCTCGCATATCATCGACTGATATTCGAAGATATACTGAAGAGTACCTTGCGAGATTTCCGGCTGATAAGGTGTATAGGCCGTATAAAATTCACTACGGGCTAACAGATGTCCTACAGTAGCAGGACTATAATGATCGTATGCTCCGCCACCGGCGAATATAGTCAACTGACGGTTTTTCTTGCCAAGCTCATTGAAATGACGGCGCAACTCTATCTCGGACATAGCCGAGGGTATGTTGTATTCCTCTTTGAAGATTACCTCGGCAGGCACATCGCTGTAGAGGTCATCTATTTTCTCCACACCGATTTTATCCAGCATCTTGCGGATATCTTCTTCGGTGTGTGGCATGAATTTATTACTCATATATTGTTTAATCAGGTTGTTAATGCACAAAACGTGGCAGGGAACACCGCGGCTCTCACTGTGTTCCCGCCACGCCCGGCCTGGTTCTCAGGAGTAACTGTTTGACATTCTTTATGTGTCTGTCTCTTTTACTCCTTGATATTTCTTTGTTTACTCCTCGCAGATTTTTGCGTAGGCAGCGGCATCAAGCAGTTCATCAATAGCCTCGGTGTCGCTTACTTTTACCTTCATGATCCAGTTTTCGAAGGCATCTTCGTTGATAAGTTCAGGAGCGTCCTCAAGGGCTTCATTGATTTCAACCACCTCACCGCTTACAGGTGAAATAAGGTCACTGGCAGCCTTCACCGACTCAACGGCACCGAAATCCTCACCGGCGACAACCTCATCACCTACTTCCGGCATATCTACATATACGATATTACCTAAAGCGTGCTGTGCATAATCAGTGATACCTACAGTAGCGATGTCGCCTTCGAGTTTTACCCACTCGTGTGAATCCGCATAGCGGAGTCCTTCAATGATCTTGCTCATAATCGTTTTATCTTGATAAGTTGTTATTGTTGTTTATTATTTCTTATAGTTCTTGTCATAGAAACGCTTCTTAACCACTTTGGCTGGGAAGGTTTTCTTACGTATACGTACCTCAACTTCAGTTCCAAGTTTATCGTAAGGCTTGTTAATCATAGCCATGGCCACGCTTTTACCTGTCGATATCGAACGATAGCCGGTAGTAATCTCGCCGACTTTCTCGCCGTTTACTTCTACAGCATAGCCGTGACGTGGGATAGCATTGCCTTCGAGTTCGAGACCCACGATACGACGTTTCACACCTTCGGCTTTCTGCTTGGCTAATGCTTCCTTACCTATAAATTCAGGCTTGTCAAGCTTTACGAACATCGAGAGGCTTGCTTCAATAGGAGTTATATCCTCAGCCAGTTCATCACCATAAAGCGGCAGGCCGACTTCGAAACGCAATGTGTCACGACAACCGAGACCACAAGGCTGCACACCGGCTTCCATAAGCTTATCCCAGGTCTTACGTGTAAAGTCATGACTTCCGTATATCTCGAAACCATCTTCACCGGTATATCCTGTACGGCTTACTATCACCTTCTCTCCGTCAATATCAAACGTCTTGAACGTATAGAATTTAATATCTTCTACCGGTATACCGAGTACCTTTATTACAGTCTCTTCAGCTTTCGGACCCTGTATAGCTACTTCACCATAGTAATCGCTTTCATTAGTGACTACTACATTGTAACCATAAGCATTCTTCTCTATCCATGCAAAGTCCTTAGCGATATTCGAAGCATTGATAACAAGGAAAAACTCCTGGTCATTAACCTTGTATACCAGAAGGTCGTCTACCGTACCGCCGTCTTCCTTACACATCATGCCATAGAAAATCTGACCGTCAGGCGCTCCTGTCACATCATTTACGAAAATATGATTTACGTATTTCTCGGCATCCGGGCCAATCACACGTACTTCACCCATGTGTGAAACATCAAACACACCTACGTCATTGCGGACTGCGTTATGCTCTTCAGTAATGCCCTTATACTGTATGGGCATATCGAAACCACCGAAGGGTGACATCTGCGCGCCTAACTTCACATGACGGTCATGAAGACACGTCTTGATAAGATTTTCTTCCATTTGTATGATTGTTATGTTAGTGTTCTTGACTTCATGGCGGCTCTCCGTCTGAACGGGCAGCCATTTAGATAAAAGGGTTCGGCCTCCGGCCGTAATTCTCCCCCAAAGTTAACAATTGACTCCTTATCTACCAAATTTCCTACCCTAAAAATTTTCCTATCACCCAATTCTCCCCCTCTAATCACCTTCTCCTCCGGCTCGGCATGCGGGGGGGGGGGGCGGAGTGGGGGGGGGGGGGGGGGGGGGGGGGGG
>CAMWKC010000150.1 GCA_947174735.1 uncultured Porphyromonadaceae bacterium | reverse complement strand
AGTTGGTAGAGCATCAGCTTCCCAAGCTGAGGGTCGCGGGTTCGAGCCCCGTTTACCGCTCTCATACCAATAATACTTTCCAACCGACCGTCAATAATACTGCACCTGATAAGGGTGCAGTATTTGTTTCTCCTATATTGTTTTTCTTTCTTAATCTTTACTTTCATGTCTTCTCAATGGACTATACCCCGTAGCAAGACCACGGTGCTTTTTACCATAGGCTATATAATAGTCATAGGTCTTGTATGGGGACTTTTTTTTCATAATGCTGATAATAACGTCCGGCTTTTATGCTATATACTTGTAGCTGCTCTGGCTCTGATTTTTTTGACAGCTTTTATGTTTTCACCCCGACGTCTTGTTTTAGAAAAAGATGCTTTGATTATTGAGCGAACTGTAGGCAGCCGCAGACTTCCTCTTGAGGATATTGTTGAGGTAAGACGTGTCTATATTCCGCCCGGAGGTAATGTGCGTATTTGTGGTGTAGGCGGTCTGTTTGGTAATGTCGGATGGTATTATACACGTGCTACCGGACGCTATTTTGCCTATACGGGCTCTACGTCGGGAACAGTTCTTATTACTATGGATTCCGGTCGTAAATATATGGTCAATACTGCTGATTCAGAATCTTTTATTATAACATTAAGGTCAAAGATATGATTAACTTCGATAATTTTCATAAAAATCTGTCTACTTTTATAATTGCTATTGTTGCCGTAGTCATACCTATGGTTTTATCTTCTGTGGCTTGCGGTACGGCATACGTCGATGCTATATCGCGTCTTCGTGTGGCTGAAAGTTCGGTAGACAGCCGTAGGCACCTTGGCGTAGGGGGTGACGAGTATGAGCCTTCTTCTGATGCAGCTTATATACCTGCTATAATATGTTATAACTCCGATACAGACCTTGAGGCTTTGCGTGAACAGGGAGTCATAATACTACGTACCCGTGGCGGTATGGCTTTGACATATATTCCGACTCAAGAGATATTAAATATACAGCGTAGTTCCTTTATATCCGCTATGTCGGTAGGAGCTTATAATCATATAGCCCTTGATACGGCAGTTACTTATTTCGATGCTCGTCTGTTGCACCAGTCTACTCCTATGCGCCCTTCTTATACCGGGAATGGAGTAGTAGTAGGAATATGCGATATAGGTTTTGACCCGTTACATCCTACTTTCGGTACTCCTGATGAAACACGTGTGGCACGTGTGGTTCAGTATATGGAACAGCAGGGTGGCCGTCTGGTTATTGACGGTGAGGCTGAGTATGAGGAATGGAAAACAGACAATATCGAAGAGTGGCATGGTACGCATGTTGCAGGTATTCTTACCGGTGATGGCGCAGGTACTCCTTATATTGGTCTTGCTCCTGATGCTACATTAATAGCTACTGTGTCACAGTTATCTGATGTGGGCTTGCTTGCCGGTACTGAGGATGTACTGGAGTATGCCCGACTTAACGATAAGCCCGCTGTGGTCAATCTGTCAATGGGTAATTATCTCGGTCCTCACGATGGTACTTCGCTTTTTTCGCAATATATGGATTTGCTTGGTGAAGAGGGTATCATCTGTATGTCATCAGGCAATGAAGGCGATTCTTCCAATACACTCAGTGTTACTTTCGATTCTGATTTGAAATCGGCTGCCTGGCGCCTTAATAATATGACATGGTCTAATTTCGATATGTATGGTATGACTGATATATGGTGTGCTGACGAGCGTCCTGTATGTCTCCGCCTTGGTATCTGCGACGGTGATGACTCTAAACGTATCGTAGCTTGGAGTCCGGATTTTATTCTACATGACGGCGAAATATACAGTTCTTTGGCCGGCGAGGGAGAACTAAGTGCTTTCGGACCTTATTTTGAAGGAGCTTTTATGATAACAGGGGGTGTAGATCCTCGTAATAATCGTTATAATGTAGCAGTGACATTTGATTTTGACAGTCCTGAACCAAGTAGCCGCGGTGCCTGGGCCCGTTATACACTGATTATGGAAATTTCTCCTCTTTCCGAAGCTTCTCAACATGTTGATGTGTTTGCGGACGGACGTTATTCGTGGCTACGCGAACTTCCGGGTAATCCTGTACCTGGTTCGTCTTTTTCGGTCAGTGACCTCTGTACAGGTGCTAATGTACTTAGTATAGGTATGTATAATAACCGTACCTTTGCGCCTTCGTTAGGAGTAGGGGAGTTATCTACCGGTTATACTGCCGGGGAAGTGTGCCGTCATTCCGGCTACGGCACTCTGCTTGACGGCACTGTTCTTCCTCATACTATTGCTCCCGGTGAGCCGTTAGTTTCTTCTCTGAGCGGTCCTTGGGCAGCCTGTCACCCTGATCATCTTATAGGCTACGCAGCTGCTCTTACTGATTTTACCGGAAGCCCGGCTTACTGGATAGCCGAAGGAGGTACTTCTATGTCCTCGCCTTATACAGCCGGTGTAATAGCCTGTTGGCTCGAAGCCAATCCGGAGCTTAATATTGCTGCTGTTAAAGATATTATTGCTCTTACCAATTATCCGGCTTCTGAGGCCTCACCATTTATATCTTCCGGCTCTTTATCTTCCGTGAGTTCTTTTTCACCCAAAGAATCTGAGGCTGTTAATCCGCGTCAGGGTCAAGGGTGGCTTAATCCTGTAGCAGGTCTGTTAGAAGCTATGCGTCGTAGTGATTCCGGCAAGGTAGCTGATATTTCTTCTACAATTCATATAACTGCTGACCATAATAACCTAACTATTACAAATGCTACTTCAACCAATGTCGAAATTAAGCTCACTGATATGCAGGGGCGTTTAGTGTCACAATGTTCAGCGCCTCCAGGTATTTTTATTCTTCCGGTTACTTCATTTTCTTCAGGCCTTTATATTGTTACTGCCTTCAACTCATATACCCGTGCCCAGACTAAAGTTATCTTCTGACATATCCTTTTGTTACTCAGTCAAGGGTGTCCTTGATCTGTGTAAGCTTTAGTTTTCGATTGATATATAAAGAAGACAGCAGGAAGAATCCTTCTCTTCCTGCTGTCTTCTTTATATATCAATCTTTAGGCAGTTTCTCAATTTCCGGTAGTAATACGGATGTTGATGCCACCGTCAGGATTAACGTTGATTTCCAATGTTGTACCGGCTGCTAATCTCAGTTCCGGTGTGCCGTTAGCCTTACGCTTGGGCAGGACCGTCGAAGCAGCTGAGCCACCCTCAATTGGTGAGAGAGCACGGTTCTGATCAATACCAGCTACTGGCTCTACTTTAACCTCGGGTGCTTCTGCTTTAGCAGGGGCTGCCGGCTTGGGAGCTGGAGCAGGCTTAGGAGCTGGCTTGGGTGCAGCAGCTTTAGCACAGGCAGCAGCAGAGCCGAACTGTACGATAGGCTGGTCAGTAGCCATTACCTCACCCTCTTCAATGAGGAACTTAGCTACGATGCCATCGCGGTCGCTAACGAGGTTATTCTCCATCTTCATGGCCTCGTATACGAGAAGCACATCACCAGCTTTTACAGCATCACCGGGTTTAACCTTTAGTTCAAGTACGGTACCGCCCATCGGAGCTGTCATAATAGGACCGTTAGCTACTACCTCTTCTTCAGCAGGAGCTACAGCCTGACCTTCGGCTACAAATTCGATAATAGGCTGATCAGTAGCCATGACGTCACCTTCTCCTACGAGTACACGTTTTACCACGCCGCCCATATTGCAAGCAAGGTCATTCTCCATCTTCATGGCCTCGTATACGATAACTACGTCACCGGGTTTAACAGTGTCACCAGCCTTAATCTTGATTTCCATTACGGTACCGCCCATCGGAGCACAGAATACCTGACCTGTGATAGCTTCGTTTGTGGCAGCGGCTTTAGGAGCTTCAGCTTTAGGAGCAGCAGCCTTGTTAGCTTCGTGTTCTGCCTTGCGCAGGTTAGTCAGGTAAGTCTTAGCTACAGCAGGCAGAAGTTCGAGAAGCAGGAATTCTTCTTCGTTGGCAGCTAACTTCACACCACCGAATTTATCAAGTTCCGGATTAGCAGGACGCTTGTATGATGATACATCATAAGGTTTCTCCTCGGGACTACCGGTTATCTGTTCGCGGAATTTAGGATCTACTGCTACCGGAGTCTTGCCGTAAGCACCACGTACGAGATCGATGAACTGGTTATTTTTGTTTGTATAGTCAGGATTACCTTTACGACGATCTACAGCAAGAGCTACAGCCTGCGAACCGACAATCTGGCTGGTAGGTGTTACCAGAGGTACTAAGCCGGCGTCACGGCGAACCTTAGGAATAAGGGCCATAGCGTCTTCAAGTACATCTTCTGCGCCGAGAGCACGAAGGTTGGCAACCATGTTTGAATACATACCACCGGGAACTTCAGCATTCTTAACCAGTTCGTTGGGTTTAGGCAGGCCGAAGTAAGCTTCGATTTTGTGACAAGCGTCGAGCAGATCTTCTTCACGATTCTCGCGGGCTGCGTCAATGGCACGGTCAAATTCGGCGCTGATGTCGGCGGGCATTTCTTTAAGGGCTTCGTCAAAGTCACGCGGCCATTTGTCCTTATTGAGGTCAAATTCGGCCAGAGCCTTACGGGCGTCCTTAAGTTCATGGCGTATCTTAGCCACAGCTTCCATATCAACGTCTACTTCTACGCCGAGCTTGCGGCAGAATATGTCGATAAGCTCAATTGAGGGAGCAGCTGAGCCACCACCGAACCACCATATATTGGTATCAACAATGTCTACGCCTTGTATAATAGCAGTCAGTACAGCTGCCAAACCATAACCGGGTGTACAGTGAGTGTGGAAGTCAACAGGCACTTTAAGAGCTGCTTTCAGCTTAGGCATAAGCGAGTAAATACGTGAAGGACTTACTAGACCGGCCATATCCTTCAGAGTTACCATCTTAGCACCGAGAGCCTCCATTTCGAGAGCCTTATTTACGAAGTATTCATCAGTAAATATCTTCTCTTCTTCAGGTGTGCCTTTGGGGTCTACGGTATAACATACTGCTGTATCAGCGATACCACCGAGTTCGTTAATCATACGTATTGAACCCTTGATATTATCAATATCATTGAGGGCATCGAATATACGCATTACGTTCAGACCGTTCTCAATGGCCTTCTTATAGAAACCTTCGAGCACAGAGTCGGGGTAAGGAACATAACCGAAGAGGTTACGACCACGCGATAGAGCTGAAAGCAGCGAAATACCTTTCATGGCTTTCGAACACTCACGCAGACGGTTCCAGGGACTTTCGCCCAGATAGCGCATCACTGAGTCAGGAACGGCACCGCCCCAGACCTCCATGATATAAAACTTAGCATCACGGTAAAGGGGGAGAAGCTTATCTACATTCTCCTGCTTCATACGTGTGGCAAACAGCGACTGCTGGCCGTCGCGAAGAGTAAGGTCTCTGATTTGAAGTTTCTTTGTCATTGCCTTAATCGTTCAATAGATATTAGTATTGTTTTATGATAATAGATTTAAGCCTTAATATTAAGGTTATGCACTATTTCTGCCGAGAGGGCTGTAAAAGTCAGACAACTTCTGTTTTTTACAACTGTTCTGGACAAATTTTAAAAGATTTAGTACTCTGTTACCTACTCACAAGAGCCTACTATTATATGAGGCTTAAAGCGAGTGCACAAATTTAAGTGTTTTATCTCACACACAAAAACTTTTTACCTATAAATTTTTGTGTTAGTGTAGCTCTTTTGTAGCTCCTGATTTCGGTGAGTGGGTGGAGAAGGATAAGGAGATTTTATTAAAAGAATATGTA
>CAMWKC010000149.1 GCA_947174735.1 uncultured Porphyromonadaceae bacterium | reverse complement strand
ATCTATAATACTGCCGATAGGAATACTGACCGAACCTAAAAGAAGATTCAGCACAAAGAACAGTACTATCGACAGTCCGGAAAGAAGCATCAGAACAGCAGTTTTACTACGGCTCATTTCAGCAGATGATAATAAACAGGTCTGTGATCGGGTAATATATCGGGATGAAATACATGTATGAAATCTGCCAGCACAACTTCCGGCTCGACAGGCATACTCTCATAGAAAGGTACTTCTTTCATATTGCAGTAGATGACTCCGTGTTTCTTCCAAGCATCAAAGTCGGTGTAACGGTTATCCTGTTCCCGAAGCACGTCGTAACTGTAGTCACCCTCAAAACTATTGACAATACGCCAATAATCAGCATGAGCGGCGTTAGTATATACTGTTTCATAGTCAAGAGTGACACCGCCTGAATCCTGATTATCTTTCAAAAAGTAATCACCACCGGCATCTCTGAACAACTGGGCAAGAAAACTTTTTCCACCGACAGCATACCAGTTACCGCCACGCATTTCGCCACTGAAGACTGTCGGCCTTATGGTTACTGTATCAGCCATGGCTTTCAGTTTATTATAGCGCTGTTCTATACCGGCGAACTCAGCATTGGCTTCGGTCGGTTTTCCGGTAAGCAGACCTATGACTTTTATCCACTCGGCCTGACCGAGCGGTGTAAGTTCTTTATAACCCAAATGCGGAATCATCGGAATATCAACATTACGTATAGCATCATACCCACCGCGTTTAAAGGGGGAAATAAAAATCACATCGGGATTGATAGCCATGATAACCTCATTATCAAAATTACCTTCAATACCTATTTTATGAGTCTTACCCTCTTTTAATTGCTGATTCATCTTCTCATTATGCAGATGTCGTGTGCTTGTTATGCCCACCACCTTTTCAGGTATATTGAGCTTGAGAAAGTTAGATAGCTGCAGTGAAGTCATACATATAGCCGATTCTACAGGAACATCGACTCTTGTATATCCTTCAGGTACAAGACCGTTATAATCCTTACCGACAAGCGCAAAATGGAATTGCTCGGCCTCACGGTTCTCGGGGTCATTAATGTCAAGTAAAGTTATATCATCCGAATAAGTCACATTAAAACCTTTAGCATATTCCGGATGAATTAACTGTGCCGAGTCTGTTACAGCAGTGACAGATTTACTGACAGAAGTCTCTCCCTTGTTATAGCCGCAGGAGAATAAGCCGGCAGTTATGATAATACCGCAGGCTGTCACAGACAGTAGTCTAACTTTTCTTGTCTTCATGATGTTGTAGGATTTTATATTTTCCGAACTTACGACCCAGATACTGCACTCCGAGCCATACTGAGGTAAAGCAGAACACCATACCCGTTATGCACACAATCCAGAGGCATAATTTCCATATAGTGTCATGTCCTGCGAAAGGACGCAGATTCAGATAATGTATTCCGCTGAAAAGAAAGCGTCTTGCTATCTTATTACGATTGAGATAGGTCACATCTCCGTCACGCGGATTAATGTAGAATAGCGTACCGTCGTCATTCTCCACACTTATTTTATACACAGGTAAAGGAGCTTTACCGTTAAGTGAAAAATAATGACTATCGTAATCTTTCATTTGCTCCAGTTTGATAACTGTTTCATCACCGACAAGAGCTCTGACAGCCGATTCAGCCTCCTCGGGAGTAATAAACAGCGGAGTCGGATTCGTATATCTGGCATCAAGAGTAAGAATACTGTCGGGCGTTACTATCTCACAAACCGGTATCTTACCTATACGTCCGAAATCCAACGATCTCATTGACGGATAGGCATGTTGCAGTGTAGAATAATCAAGCTTATACTCATCAAACGGTAACATTCCCCTGCCCCACAGCTTTGATTCCGATACATATTCATCACCTTTATAACTGACAAGCCATTTAGGTACTTTCTGCATCGAGAACACACCGCTTATGCTCCATGCCACAAGGGGAAGAGCGAAAATAAGTCCGAGAGTAAAGTGCAACCGCAGTATCCGTTTCCGAAAAGGATTTTTCCATCGGCCGGTCTTACGACGGTAACGTATCCACACGTATAAGCCCACATAAATGCCCGACAACGAAGCTATCAGACACAGAAGTCCGCCTGCGAGCAACCATCCTTTCCATACATCGACATCTTTTCTGATAGACGGAAAATACAGTTTATGCGGTATAGCACCTATCCAGGCCCAGAATCTTGATTTACGATCTGTGACCTGAAGCACTCTGCCGCTTTCGGCTCCGACATAAACCTGACTTCCGTCACCGAAGTAGAATTTATATATAGGCAGTTCTCTGGTGTACCTGCTATACATAATCCATTGGTCCCGCTCGTGTAGTGTGTCTACCTTAACCACATCGGCTTCAACCCATTTCCGGGCTTCTGCCTCAGCAAGGGCGAAATCCGCTTTTCTAAGTGTCTCACCTCCCGCACCTTCCATGACAGTAGTGTCGCGGGTAGCCCACTCCACGACTGTCTGGCCATACTGAGTCGTTATTCTCAGTGTTTTCAATCCGTCAGGTAACGAGTCAGGTATGGGATTTGCGGAAGGTAACGGCGAAGCGAGTTCAAGTGCCTTGTGACGGTCAAGACGCGGAAACCCATGGTAGATCAACACTAACCCCGTGAAAAACCACATAAAGAAAAACACTGCTATGACAGTGCCGCTAACGCGGTGGATTGTAAAGAATATCCGGTGTATAGTGTTCATCTTCTCTAATACTTAATTTCAGCGGTCAGCCACGTAGGTTATACGGTCAAATCCGAAGCCTTCCTGTATCTGAGCTCCTTTAACCATCTTAGTTGACCTTATGTCATAGACGTATATTGTAGGTATTTCCTCTTTAGGATTGGTGCCTATATAGACCTTACCGTTCAGCACAAACGATCTCTGTGCAAAAGTGCCCTGTGAATAAGGAAGATTCTTACCCTCATACTTAAATTCGGTAGCCACGTCCGAAGGTATGTCGAGCATACAGTAATACACATTATAGTTATTACCCCAGCCCTGATTTTTGTCATCCGGGTCAATAACCACTCCGCAGTGCTCGGGGTCCTGAATACAAAGCACCAGCTTATTCTGGCCCATATAGTCTATAGTCAGAATCTTACCACGGTCAGGTGTGCCTGACGGGTCAGTGCGGAAACCTTCATAACCGGGGTCAAACTCTGTCTCGTTACGGTTAATACGGAAGATGCGTCCGTATTGCTGCGTAGTGGAGCTAAAGCCGTCAAGATGATAATTACATGCTATGTAGAGATTGTCATTATTGTCGAAAGCCATCTTGTTCTGCAACAGCTCACCATACGCTGTACCAGCCATTATAACCTCTTTATTTTCATGGGCTATAGTACTGATTTCCATTGTCGAAGCATCAATAAAGGCAGCATAGAAACCTTCGAATGCAAAAGCCGAACGGGCATAAAAGTAGATGAGCTTATTATCCGACTTACGATAGCCTAACAGACCCGAGGTTGTAAGGGCGTTTATACCGCTCATCTCAGTAAGGTTATATTCACCTTCGTCAATGATGGTCATATTATTTGTGTCAAGTTTGGTCCAGAGAGCTTTGGTCTTATCACCGTCCGAGCTCATTATCACCAGTGTGTGATCATCAATCCATGCATGACAGTAACGGTAAGCTCTGTACACGTTCTTTTCAAACGGACGACGCGCTACGGTTACAAGACCCTGATTGGTAATCTGATACTTACCGAAGCAATCACCTGTAGGAGGAATCTCATAATAATACTGTCCTTTTGAGATAATTTCCTGATCGAGTTTGCCGGTGATGTCACAGCCACTGTTTTCAAAGCTTATCACCTGAGGTTCTTCGAGTGAATTGACATTCTTCACCAGATAGGCTGTACCGTTACTGGTACCTGCTGTTACCCAGACGTCGAAATGTACGTCTTTTATCTGTGCGCCACCGATGTCTCCCGGCTCGTCATGGTTCGAGCACGATACCAAAGCCAGCATGCACAAAGCTGCTGTTACATACGAGAATTTCATCTGTACTTTTGTTAATTATGATTAGAATTAAAGTTGTATTTTGTTATCTGACTCGCATTTATTCAAAAAATACTCTGAGTTTAAGCATTACCGAACGTCCGGGCTTCTGTAGCTTATAGTTGTCGTAGAGCGTACGGTCAAAAATATTTTTCACTTCCAGAGTTACATTATAGCGTTCCTTATGCCATGAATAAGTAAGAAACAGATTCTGGTCAACCTGAGTAGGAATCTTCGATTTGCTCGATAGGCTGCCGTATCCTTCCCATGTCAGAAAAAACCAGTGTACATACTGAAGGCTATATCCGACACGTAGCCGGTCATGAGGAAAGAATAGCTTACGGTATATGTATGTCGCCTCGCTGTTACCATAGAGCCACGGCCTGTTAGGAATACGGTTTTTGTAAGTCACCGATGGTTTACCGTCACTTCGTGTAGCATTCATATCACGGCTAACCGAATAACTCCAGTTGGTCATAAGATGAAAAATATCATCAAAATGATAGGATACTTCCCCTTCAATACCCTTCACAGAAACTTTAGAAATGTTATTATAGACTGACAAACCGGTATTTTCATTGGTAATCAGATGAATCATGTCACGCACCTGCCTCAGATAACCCGCTGCTTCATAATACAGAGAGTGTGCGGAGCCAAGAGAAATATTACCGAACAGACCGACATTGAAATTACCGGAATTTTCAGGACGCAATGCCATGTTGGCCACAACTGTGGTGCCGTTGCCAAGTAATTCTCTGGAGAGTGGAAGACGTACGGCATGTTCAGCCGAGGCTTTTAGCTGAAACCATTCCAACACATTAAACCGTGAACCTATACCATAACCGGGGTAAGTCTTAATTTTCTTTTCCTGTGTGTCTTCATTCCATCGGTCGGACACCTGCTTTATTTCAAGACCCTCTATATACAGTTTTCCGAAGGCGGTGTTCTGCATCCGTCCGTTAATAAGTGACTGGGTATAGGACAGACTGGCTATATGCTTGGACAATACATCTTTTGAAGGCTCAAAGTCTTTATCCAAAGTGTCATAACTCCGGTTACCACGAAGGTTAAGCGAGTAATTGAAATTAAGAGTATGGATATTTAAGAACGTATAGTTGATATTAACACGTCCGGTTACAAGAGGACGTACATAATGTCTTATGGATTTAGCTCCTCCGGTTATCTCGTTACGTTGTGAAACTATACGATTGCCATTCCAGTCATATTTATAATAGGCCGTATCTACAGTCTGGGAATGATCAGAGGTATATGACACATCGGCATTCAGAGTCAGGCCGTCAGTAAGGAGATTGTTTTTCAGATAATGTCCCGACACACTCCATGAATGTCCCTTTCTGCGTGGCTGACCGTACACGATTGCCTGCACCGAACCGGTCTGTATCTCTTTATCTATATTGGAATATGTACCGCTTACCATCAGACGGTCTGCCCAGCTTCTGTTATCTATTCTTAGGTCAAGACCTGCCTGTAACGAACGGTAGGCATCATGAAATCTCCGTCGGTCGCATATTATATATTTATCTGTCTCTTTATCCCAAACCTCAACATCTTTCATCATATAGTCATTCTTTGAATAACCGAAACTTACGGAAGGACGAATCATAAGTCCTGTACGTGATTCGGTTGCCAACGCCGATACATCTGCCGTGTAAGTGTCGTATGAACCGGCAGCTACAGAAGCGTCAAGATAGCGTCTGCGGTTACTTTTAGTAATTATATTGATGGCACCGCCCATAGC
>CAMWKC010000148.1 GCA_947174735.1 uncultured Porphyromonadaceae bacterium | reverse complement strand
CCTATATTTATAATACCCGACTGACGTGCAGCACCGTTATCAGACAGCCACTGCCATATTTCAATCAAAGTCTGAGGAGTCTTGTTAGCTTCACCTGGTGTCATGGTAAAACGCGGTGATACAGAAAGAATTTCTGACTGTCTGAATAATTCTGCCAACACGACTTCGACATTGGTGTCTGTGACGACATACCACCCCTTTCTATCGACCTTACGACAGGCTTCGTCTATACGTACTGCAAATTCCTGCAGACTGAAGTTTGTTATGTCTGTATCTTCCATATTTTAGTTGAACAACCGGATAAGAGTAGGAAGAGCTTCTGCAAACGCCGGCATTGAAGGGAAAATAAGATCGGCTTTCTCCTTCTCAAATTCTTTGCGAGGAATCGGGCCTGTAGTGACAGCTACCGTGAAACATCCGGCTTCCACACCTGCGCGCACACCGAGCGGTGCGTTTTCTATGACTATGGCTTCACACGGACGTGCATTAAGTTTCTGTAAGCCTCGAAGATAAGGTTCAGGGTCAGGTTTTCCGTGTGTGACATCAAGAGCGGTGACACGACGTTCTGCCACGAAAGCACCCGGATAATCTTCGTCCAGACGTTCAAGCAGAGAACTTTGTGCCGAACCTGTAACTAAAACACGGTCCCAGCCGGCTTTCATAAGAGCCTGAAGCATACGGTCAGCTCCCGGCATAGTTTCCTTACGTCCCATCTCAACGAAATAGCGTGCCTTGATAGCGTAGAGACGTTTTACTTCATCGTCACTGACACCAACTCCGCGTTCCCGGCGCCATATAAGGTCGATTGTGGCCTTACCTGTCATGCCTTCGTACAGATAGAATTCGTCACGGTCACAGTCTATGCCCTGTTCGGATACCATACGCTGCCAGGCCAGAGTGTGATATTTCATTGAGTCGTAAAGCACACCGTCCATATCTATAAGAGCTGCATGCTGTGAACCCGGCTTACAGCCTGTACGCGCACGGTAGGTCTTGATAGCATGTAGCATATCGTCTATAGAGGGTGTGGATTGTAAGATATCAGTCATTATTTTTTTCAGTCTTTGATTGTGTAAGTACAGGCGCCGGTGTCGGAGCTTCTACCGCTTGTGCCGCCTTACGCACAAATTCATGTATGTAATACTTGGCTTCTTTGACAACATTGAAAGTTTGTTGAGTCGCTATATGCGAAGTTATATCCGTAGCCTGATTAACTTTGAAATGAGCTCCTCCGAAACGTAGTTGAGGATGGCTGTAATTACCTACAATGTTAATGCCGAAAGGAATATGAAGCGGTGATTTTTCGACTCCGATATGATAATACATATTGCCTTGGAAGTTATTCAGTCCGGCCATAGAGAGACAGTAACTGTCAAACTTAAATGTAAAAGGATACAGCTCACACAGATTATCATGTATTACAGCGCGTACATCTACATCGTCGATACTAAGATCGTCATCGGTATGTATAAGAAGCATACGTGTCAGACGGCGTATGAAATCGCTCTGATGTACTTTCAGCTCACGTCCTTTTATAGTTATAGCGGCCTGAATTGAGGGTACATTGGCATACATATCAGGAAAAATGCTGAAATTTCCATTCATATTGGCTGTAATATAACCTGACAAATTTTCCATTTGCGGCATCATTAACAGGAGTGTATGGAAATTCTGAAAGAAGCTGACTACATTGATATTATTGAAATCAAGGGAAGCACTGACTCCTATGGCCTGTATGTTATCGGTGGCATACCGTAATTTCATTGCAGCATCACCGAAAGCAGCCGATATATTAAGCGGATTCACATCAACCACACCATCGCGCACACTTATATTCGTCTTCAGGTTGTACAGGTGTAAATCTGTATAGACCGTTTCCATGGCTGTGGCTTTTATCCGGGCGTTGATATTTCGAGGAATCATTACGGCCACCGAGTCGGAACTTTTAGGAGGTGCCGGGACAGCTGCTTTACCGGCTGTCGTATCACCGGCAAGTATCATACTGCGTTCGTACAGACGTGCCAGACGGTTAATATTGACTGTGTCAAGTGCTACGGTCATATCTATATCAAGCGGTACAGGACGTTTTGACAACATGAAATCGCGTAGGCCTGATATTGTTCCATGCATACCCATACCTGTGTCTCCGGCACGCAGGCGCAGATTATGAACATCAAACCGGTTATTGTCAAGTCTAAGGTCAAGGTCATACAGATAGCTCGGGGCAGGTACAGCCTTGGTTATAAATTCTCCGCCGTCAGCTTTGAGTGAGACTTTAAAAGCATTGTTTCTGAGAAGCTCAGATACAGTTTTGGATAACGAAGGTACGAGATAGAGAGGTGTGTGGCGTGTGCCTTTCAATCCTTCGGTGTCTGCATGAGGTTTCATCGAGGCTGTACGTGGAACATAACGTCCGGTATTATGTACATCGAGATTAAGCTTTAGGTCATGCAGGCGTGTATGTGTATTGGTAGTATTTATATGTAGCCGATTGAGAGAAGCGACTCCTGTTATATCTGCAGTAGGTTTTCGTAAATCAGGTGCTGAGGCTTTTAGTGTGAATCCGCCTAAAGCAAGTGTTATCGACTCAGAAGGTATTTTTGCATCTGCATCATTTACCCATGCGTTCAGGGATATGGGTAACGGTGCGTCTGTGAGTGTAGGATGTGGTTCGGTAACGGCTTTTATATCTATACGCTTCATATCGGCGCTGACTGAGGAAGTGCGCATTTTTACTCCGTTCAATGCTATATCAGCTATTGTTTGGCATATATCGCTGTCTTCTTCTCTTTCAGTCTGAAAAGCTATCGTAGCTTCTTTAGTCTCTATTGTCAGGCCCGGTATGGCAGCCGGCTTGAGCTGCAGATTGTTTATAGTAGTTTCCCCGTCAGCTCGCAAAGCTAACAGCGGGTTGGCCATAAGAGCATCAAGATTACATTCTACCTTAGTTTCGGCAGTCAGAGTTCCACCTAAATTATACGGGCGTAGCATAGGCAGACGGCCTGTAACTTTCAGATCAGTCGAGCATTGTATGTCGGCCTGTAATCTCGGTGAGGTAGTTATATCGTCAAGACGTCCTGATATGTCGGCACTAAGACCTTTTCCGCGCAGATGCATCGAAGGTAGTGTTATGTAGGTAGCGGCGGGCTCATTACCGTCAAAAACAAGCTTGGCTTGCATATTTATATCCTCAAGCGTGTAGGTACCTTCATTCTGTACAGTATAAGAAGCGGAACCTGAAGGTACATTGACATCAATTTCCAATGACGGTAAAGGTTGTATTGAAGGATGCCATGGAGCAGTGAGTCTTGCTTGTGCCGTAACGTCGACATTGGCCGACATAGCGTCAAGCTGAGTAGCCAGTGTCGGCATCAGATAGCGTAGGACCTCGAGAGGGTGAAAACTCGCTATGGAATATGACATGCTTGATACTTTCACATTACCGTCGAGCTGTGCGTTGAGCGAAAGATGACCCTTAACATCGGCCAGTGATACGGCGTAATCACTCATACGCACACGTAGGGGATCGAAGTCAAGATGCACAAGACCGGAAAGATTGAACGGAAATTTCCGAAGTAACTGAAGTTGTCCTACAGTCATATCGGCTTTACCGTCAATGGTAAGACGGTAGGTGTTACGCTCATCTTCCTGCCGATGAAGGGAGGCGCTTTTCAGACGTGTATCTACCGTGGTAGCATCCGAGGCATTGAAATATGTGAGCGCTTGCGGGTTGGTGAGCTGTATAATATTGGCTGTTATGTAAGGCACTTTGTCAGGCATAGAGGCGTCATCGGGAACAATGTTATAATTGTTGATGCTGTCATTGAAAGCTATCAGATTGACGCGGAGACTATCTACCGTCACATTGCGCAGAGAAATACGGCCTGCCATAAGGTCAGTCAGATTAATGCTTCCGTGCAGACTGTGTGTGGAACCGAGAAAGGCTCTGTCAGGGGGCAATGCCTTAGCTATCGAATCCGGAATATTATCTAATGTATGTGAGATGACACGTATCGAGTCGGCCGAAATCCAGAAATGAGGAAACGAAGACCATATAGTGAACCGCATGTTATGAACAGCTACGTCAGCATTAAGATATTTACCGGCCTGCTGACTTACGATTCGTGACAGTCGTTGTGGAGTAAGGTAAAATGTTATTGCCCCAAGCGATACTGTTGCCAGACCTACTATACCTACGACACACCAGCCGGCTGCACGGAGTATTTTCAGAGGGCGTGACAGCGGCGGACGCGAGACGGTATCCTTATGGTCTGATGAATCGTCGGAATTAATTTTCATAGGTATTGAATTTTTGGTATATAGCCAGAACAGTGGAATCTCGACTTTATAATGAGCCTTAAAGTAGTGAGGTTTAGCGTGTGGCCGTTACGTGAAAGCAGGGTGAAGTCTTTTCGTATTTTACAAGACAACAGCTATCCCGGCGTAAATCAGCGAGTACTTCACCTAAAAGATTTTTAAGATCCTCACGTTCGACTACCGGGGTAGTGGGGTCATGCGGAAAATCGGAGTAAGATATATCGAATGTGGTACCGTACTGATGTGTGGATTCCTCGGTAGCGTTGACATTTACTTTGCGTAATTCTCTGACCGAAGCAGCCGTACGCAGCACACTGGTGACTTTGATACGATAACCGCTGGCTCCGCGTGATTTAAGCGAATCAATGAAATTCATACCGATACGGTGTAGCAACCGTTCGGCTTCCGGTACGAGATAAGGCAGAGAGTGAGTCAGCGAATCGAGTACGTATGCTTCATTGTTCTTCAGCCGTACCACAGGACGTTTTGTAAAATATGTGTTACGCAGATTAGTTATAGGGTCAATACCGAGCTGTGTGGCATAACGCATCTGTTCGGGATTGAGATCATTGAATACCTGATTCAACGGACCTATATTATTAATACGGATACGTAGACCTAACAATTCCGGTCCGCTGTAACCGCCATTGTCAGTGACAGGAATTTCGGCAGCTGCCGAGGTATGTACACTGTCAAGTGGATTTTCTTCTTTAGAACCGGAGCAAGCCGGGACAAGGCAGAGCAGAAGCAGGGCGATATTTCCCTGAATTAAGCGCCTGAGGGTAGGGATAGTCTTTAATATACTGTGATTTGTTATAATCATGTGGGCCTACGATGAAAGTAATGCGCAAAATTAGAAAATATAATAAAAAAATCATTAAATTTGACCCTTAAAACGAAATATGATGAATAGAAAATCACAAAGCGATAACGTATGCGACTCAGACAATGCCCGAAAGCCGCGTAAGATTCTATTTGTGTGTGTGTGTAATATCTGCCGTTCGCCGGCTGCGGAAGAAGTGATGCGTAGTATTTTGCGTGAGCGTGGTGAGGAAGCTGATTATATGCTTGACTCTGCAGGACTTTATGGAGGTCATGCCGGCCAGTTGCCTGACAGCCGTATGCGTGCTCATGCAAGACGTCGAGGATATGAACTGACCCATCGCAGCCGTCCTGTCAGAAGTTCGGATTTTGATAATTTCGATATTATTGTAGCTATGGACGATAGTAATTATGACCGTCTCCGTAGTCTGGCTCCTACTCTTGAAGCACGTGACAAAGTGGTGCGTATGATGAATTACGCACGTCTACATCCTTATTATGACAGTGTGCCAGACCCTTATTATGAAGGTGCCGAAGGTTTTGAACTTGTACTTGATCTGCTTGAAGACGCCTGTGCCGGTCTTCTTGACCGTTGTTGACATCAAAAGACAAAGTCCTGTTTTTCTGTCATTCTCCTCTCTTATTTAAATTCTCGGTAATTCTAAAATTCTCCAACCTCTTATATTA
>CAMWKC010000147.1 GCA_947174735.1 uncultured Porphyromonadaceae bacterium | reverse complement strand
CGAAGTTGCCCTTGTCTCCTCCTTCGGTTATTGTACCCGTTAGTTTCAGCTTTTTGATAGTCATTGTAAAATCACCGTTCTCAGCTATCTGGAGAGTCATACTGTTGAGGCCGTATTGTTCATAGTAGGGAGCAAGTTTGCTCTCTATAGCAGCCGCACCGGCTATACCTCCGGCTTTCTGGAGCAGATTGTCGCTTTTGAAACTTATAGCTGGTCCGGAAGCTTCATAATCACCTGCTATATCGGCAATTGTGAAATTGGTATTTGAGAATATACCCGAAATCATGTTGCTGATTGTGGATCCGGTGTTACCTCCGCCTAAAAGATCGGAGAGACTCTGTGCGCTTGCCGGCACTGTGAGCGTAAGACAAGCAGCCGCAAAAAAGGCGGCGGTAAGAACTTTTTTCATATCAGATACTTTTTAACTTTTTTATTATAACAATCGACAGAGGATTATAGTGCGATAGGTCAATATGTTTTCACTTTTCATGTCGGGATATTGAGATATACTGACAGTTTATAAAAAGGGTAAAATATGCGCCTGAAATCTATTATATGAGTGAAAATAGCTTATTTTATTAGTCGAATAGGCGCTTTTGTGTTGAGTTAGGGGTGAGTTCTTTATGTGTTGAAATAGAATTATTACTTTTGTATAACCCAAAGTAGAGACACTATGTTGTGGTCCTCCTCTTGCATCATACACCGAAAAATCTGTATTGTGCAGATATAATTTTCGTAATATTACTTACCCACATAACATTATTGAGATGAAATTAAAAACTTACGCCATACTGTTGTCGGCTTGTTCTATGCTGACAGCATGTGTGAGCGATGACCCGTGGAAATCAGGTTCTCAGGGGGGTAGAGGTAGCATAGACTTACTGCTCACAGCCTCAGGCGAACTTATTACTGGTACGCGCGCACAAACTATAGAGATTGATGTGCCTGATGCTGAGGATTTCGGTATTCATCTGACTCAGACGAGCGGTGGAGACTTCGATAAGGTATGGAATAATCTTGAATCATTCCGTGTAGATAACGAGGAGGGTTTTCCGGTAGGAACATACGATCTTGAAGCCTTCTATGGGACACCTGAAGATCAGGGTGTCGATTCGCCTTATTTTACCGGCCATACCGAAATAACGATTTCCGAAGCTACGCAGACCAGTGTTGAGTTATGTGCTTCGCTTGGTAACGGTATTATACGTGTGACATACGGTGATGGCTTCAAAAAATATTTTACATCTTGGAGCACCGAACTGCAGACCGAAGGTCATCCTGTGGTGGATATAGGTATGTCGGAGGGTGAGATGGTCTATGTGATTCCGGGCGATGTACAGGTAATAATGAATGCTACTAACCAGAACCACCAGAGCGTACGACTCAATCCTGCTTCGATACCTGTGGAAGCCGGACATAAATATAGAGTTAACTATGAAGTGTTTGATGGTGAGGTAGGTGAGGCTCAATTGAGAATCTCTTTTGATGATACTTTAGAGAGTGAAGATGTAGTCATCAATCTTGCGGAGGAACTGTTTGAGGTGGCACCTCCGGTAGTACATCCGGATGGATTTACTAATGAACAGTTATTTGAGATATTAGAAGGTGCTATAATTGACCATCCGTTACAATTTGATGTCTTTGCATCTGGTGTCATGGCGTCCTGTGTGTTAGAGTTTACTAAGCTTCAGGGTGATTATATTCCTCCTTTCGGTACAGCTGTAGAGCTGGTTAATGCCGGTGAGACTGTACAACAACAACTCTCGGAGGCCGGCGTCAGATGTCTGGGATTTTTCCATAATCCTGACCGGATGGGTGTGATTGATGTTACCGATTTCTGTCGTACTTTACCACAGGGGCATTACGAAATATCTGTGCGTGTCACTGACAAGCATGGAAATATTAACGAACGTGTATATTTCGGTATTTCGACTGAGCCGGTTGAAATCAGTGCCGTGGCTGCTCCGGTACAGATTGGTGCTACAACAGCTGATGTAACCATAACTTATAACGGTACTCCTCCGACAGGTCCTGGCAACAATCCATTTACTTTTGAAGTACAGGGTGATTTAGGTTATAGACCGGTTGATATAATTTCTATCAACGGGGCTGAGTATACCCGTGCGAGTGAGGCACGTGATTATGTTTACCGTATCACACTGCCTGAAAACAGTACTGATAAAATAGGTGTACGTATATTCTATAATAATAAGGAACGTGTCAACACTACAGTTGAGGTCGAAGTTCCCGAATATGGTATGACTATCGATGCTTTTGCCAATCGGGTTTATGTGCGGATAGACGGTCTTGATGCTCAGACAGTAGCAGGAATGTACAGGTACATGAAGTTTGATGTTAATGATGTTGTGCTAAGTACTGATGCCGTTAATTACGATAGTGCTACCGGATTTATTGAATTAAGCGGTCTGACTCCAAATACAAGCTGTACGTTGAAATCACTCGTTTTTGATACAGAACGTGCATCTGCTCAATTCAGCACTGAGCCGGCACAGGACGTTCCGAACGGCGACTTCTCTCAGACGGAACAGACAATTAACTTGACGGACGTACAGGTTGGCGGCCAGTATAGAGTATCACCGGTAGATTATACTCTTAAATCCTCAATAGTTGTCGAAGAGCCTGTCGGTTGGGCTTCAGTTAATGCTAAAACAGCCTATGTTCATGCTGCTAACAAAAATACATGGTTTATAGTGCCTTCAACAATAGCTCAAAATAATGAGGTCACTTTACGTAGTGTAGCTTACGACCATAATGGTGTTACTCCGTCAAAATCCGGCGGTGCATTTAATAGTACATACTATTGTGAAAATGCTCCGGCTTCTATAGCTTCGCGTGCCGCAGGTGAATTGTTCCTCGGTTCGTATGTATTCGAAGGTTCCGCCCTCGAAACCCGTGTCGATGGTATAGATTTTGTGTCACGTCCTACCTCACTAAGCTTCGATTATCGTTACACTCCTTATGGTAGCGAAGTAGGGGTTGCTCTTATCGCTTTGTATGATGCCTCCGGCAAAGTTCTGTTTACTCAGGAGGTAGAACTGGATGCTCAGGCTAATATGACTACTCGGACGATAAATATCAATCCGGCTCCGTTCAGCAGCAAAGTTGCTAAGCTTGTGCTTAATTTCAAGTCTACCAAGGGTGATCAGATTGGTGTAAATATACCTTCTGGTAGTGAGCTTAACGAATATCAGGGTCTGGGTAATCATACTTTAGCAGCTAACAGCTATCATGCTCTTGCCACCGGCTCAGAACTAATTATTGATAATGTCCACTTAAATTACTGATAGGTAGTAGGCGGATTTATCGGAATAATCAGCATTATCGGAATAATCTGATCTATCCGAATAATCGGATTTATCCGAATCATCTGAATAATCAGATAATTCTGATGTCTCTGATAACCCCGATGTCTCCGATAATTCTGAATACTCCGATAATTCTGATGTTTCCGATAACTCAGATAACTCCGATGTTTCCGATAACTCCGACTACCACCTTTACAACTACTTGACAAAATGAATAAGCTTATAAATATTGTCCTTGGCAGTGCTCTTCTGTTAGGTGTGCAGAGCTGTCATGACGAAAAACAGTTCGAGAATAAAACTGACGGGGTCGGACGTGTATTAACCTCCGGTCTTAAGGTTGAGCTAAAGAGCAGTACCCGTGCAGTTAATCTGCCTGCGGTAGCTGATTTTACAGTCGATTTTATTAATCAGGACGGCAAGACTGAAGAATCATATACTTACAGCCGTATGCCTGAGATCGTAAGCCTGCCTGTAGGTAACTACACAGTAAAGGCATATTATGGTGAGAATAAGCCTGCCGAATTTGATAATCCTTATTATCTTGGAGAATCAGCTTCTTTCAGTGTGACGACAGGACATGTGACTGAAGTTAATGACCCTGTGGTGTGCTCATTGGCCAATGTCATGGTTACAATCAATTTTGATGTCAATCTGGTGGCTGTGATGAGTGCCGATACAGAGGTAAAGGTACAGATGGGCTATGAGGGTGCCGAACTTATCTTTACTAAAGACGAGAACCGTTCGGGCTATTTTGCCTATGTAGAAGGTAGTCCTACACTTGTAGCTACTTTTAAAGGTACTGTGGAAGGTAAAGTAGTGGAGGAATCCAAAACTTATACTGATGTTAAACCGGGTAATCACTATGTTGTGACTTTTAAACATCATAGTCCGAGTACCAGCGATCCCGGCGGTATTGATATCGACGGTCAGGATACTCCGGTACAGATTGATGCTAACGTACAGATAGATGATCTTACAGATGCTGAAGGCGGGCATCTTGCTCCTGATGAGCCGATGTTGGACGATACTCAGCGTCCTAACGAAGATCCTGATGACCCTGAAAATCCCGATGATCCGAATACTCCTGTGACTCCGGGTAATGGGCCGGCAATATCCGGTGGTGATGATATTCCGATGAATGTACCTGTTGAAGTTACCGATGGTATGGAGTGTGTGCTAACTATAACCAGTGAAGCTGAAGGTGGTATTACAGGTTTTATAGTTGATATTGACTCGGAGACACTTACTCCTGACGAACTTGAAGGTGTTGGTCTGGCTGCTCATCTTGACCTTGTTAATCCTGGTGACCTGGCAGAAGGACTTAGTGGTCTTGGTTTCCCCATAGGTGATGAAGTTATCGGTAAATCGGAAGTTAAGTTTGTACTCAATGACTTTTTACCGTTATTAGGAGCACTTGGACCGGCTACACATAAATTTATACTGACTGTAACAGATGCCAACGGCACAACTAAAGAAACCCTTATACTTATAACTAAATAAAACCACCCGGCAATGAAAAGTATAAAGAAATCAGTTCTGCTTTCCGGCTGCGTGGCAGTCCTTGTCAGTGTAGGCACTTCGTGTACTGCTGACCAGCCTTTTTCATCGGAAGGTGAGGGACGTGTGAATTTTAATATTACCCTTAACCGGGAAGTAACACGTGCCACGTCTGATAATGAACAGGAGCTTTTAAATAACTGTATCATATATGTTTCTCGTAAGAGCGATGACAGTGGAGAGGGCGGTCTGTTACATAAATGGACCGGTGTACAGTCTGTACCTAACAGTCTGTATATGCGCTATGGTTCCTATGTGGCTGAAGCATGGGCCGGTGATTCGGTAAGCGCTGCATGGGATAAAAAGTTCTACAAAGGCTATCAGGATTTTAGTGTTACTGATAAAGATGTCGTCACACAGGTTCAGTTACAGTGTCGTATAGCCAATGTGGTTGTCTCTGTCGATGCTTCGACGCTTAACAATGACTATCTGAGCGATTATACGATAACAGTAGGACATACACGTGGTAATCTCCAGTTTACTGCTGATAATGTTGATACTGCCAAGGGTTATTTTATGATGCCCAGTGCTGATAAATCACTTACTTACGATATAGAAGGTAAAAATGCCGAAGGAGGTACTTTCAAAAAACATGGTGAAATACCAAATGTCAAACCGGCATACGAGTATTGTCTAAAGTTTACTTACGACAATAGTGACACAACTGATGGCGGTGCCTTTATTAAAGTTGAGATAGAGGAGAGCTCGTTGCTCATTGAGGAAACAATTGATATCTACGGAGCTCCTGCATTCTCCGGTCTTGACTTTGATATGAATAAACAGATTACCGGTACACCCGGCGAATTTGCTGACAAGGTAGTGCGTGTGGCAGCGTTCAACGGTTTCAAAAATCTGAAAATGAATAGCGAAAGCTATGAGGTCATGAACTGGGGACAACCGGAAATTGATTTAGCTGAAATAACTTCGGTCGGTGAACAGCAGCTTAGAGATATAGGTATAATTA
>CAMWKC010000146.1 GCA_947174735.1 uncultured Porphyromonadaceae bacterium | reverse complement strand
CGTTATATACTTTTTGTTGATTCCAATACTTTTAAAGCGAGAACCCAAAAAAGAAAAGATCGTTTTGACGAAGTAATAAAAATTCTAAGTGAAAAATATTTTTATAATGATCTTGAAACTTTAGTTATGACTAAAACTCCTCGTGAAGAGGTGCCTCTATGGATGAATGCATGTGAACTTTATCTTCTTACTTCTGATGAAGAAGGTTCTCCAAATGCTGTAAAGGAATGTATGGCATGCAATATTCCTGTAGTAGCTACTCCAGTAGGTAATATATCTGACTTATTTGCAGATGTTGACGATTGTAAGGTAGCTCAAACTTTTAATGCAGAAGAACTTGCCGAGTTAGTTCACCAAGTACTCACTTCAAAGTCAGAAGTTAATACACGTATTAAAATTATTGATAAAGGATTAGATATCAGTTCAATAGCACAAAGATTATATAACTTATATTTCTCCTTGCTTTCTAATGAATAAAAATATAAATTTAACAATAAATGGCTAAATTAACTTGCTTACTTACCTTTTAGAATAAAAGATTATTATACTTTATTTTAAGGACTATCTTATATCTTATACTTAATCAAGGTTTTTATGAATGAATTAAGTTATATTCCGCAACCTCCTTATAATTTTCGACGTATAATTGCAAAAATGTGTATAGTAATAGCAAGTCAATCATTGACTTTACCTTCTATACGTCTAAAAATGTTAAAATGGGGCGGAATAAAATTAAAAGGGAAATGTTTTATAGGTTCACATGTATCATTTGATGGTATTTATCCTAATCTTATCGAAATAGGTACCGGATGTATTATAACTAGCGGTACTCATATTTTAAGTCATTTCTATAACACAAAAGAACGACGTTTTTATGCGGGTAAAGTCTGTATTGGCAACAATGTTTTTATTGGAATGAATACTCTTATTGTTAATCCAGTAAATATTGGTGATGGAGTGGTAATTGGAGCTGGTAGTGTAGTCAATCGTGATATTCCTGCTGGAGAATTATGGGCTGGTAATCCAGTACGTTTTATCAGAAAAATTTCTACTATTTAATATTTTTAGAAATAGCTTTATTTAATTATTTTAAAAATACTTTTATTAATAAATGAAAGTTGCAATTATTGGTACAGTGGGTGTACCGGCTTGTTACGGAGGTTATGAAACTCTTGTAGAAAATCTACTTGACTATAAGCAGAATCCAGAATTACAATATCAGGTCTATTGTAGTACCAAAGTGTATAAAAATAATCGACCTAAAAAATATAAAGGAGCTATTCTAAAATATATTCCTTTTAATGCTAATGGTACACAAGCTCCCATATATGATACCTTATCCTTAATTCATGCTTATTTTACTTGTGATCTTATCCTTTCATTAGGTACAGTAGGAAGTTTTATATTGCCTTTTATAAAACTTTTTTCTAAAAAGAAAATAATTTTTAATCTTGATGGTTTGGATAATGAACGGGCAAAGTTTAGTACGTTTACTCAGAAAGTAATAGGAACAGCACGTAAACTTGCAGCAAAATATGGAGATTTATGTATTTCTGATAATCAAGGAATTAAAGATTATGCGAAGCGAGTATATCATAGAGACAGTGAGCTTATAGAATATGGAGGTGATAATGCAGTTTCTGTCAAGGATAATAAGCAACTATATGATAGGTATGGTCTGACACCACAATCATATTCTTTTAAAGTAGCTCGTATAGAACCTGAGAACAATATTGAAACTATTTTACAGGCTTATGCTGAAATGCCTGATGAGAAACTTGTATTAGTCGGTAACTGGAATCGGAGTGAATTTGGCCGTCAGATGAAGGAAAAGTATAATCTTCTACCTAATATGTTGCTGTTGGATCCTATATATGAAAAGACTGAACTAAATCTTCTGCGTAGTAACTGTAAATTGTATATACATGGTCATAGTGCTGGAGGAACAAATCCTTCTTTGGCTGAGGCTATGAGTCTCGGTCTTCCAATAATAGCAAATGGAGTAATATATAACCGTGAAACAACTGAGCATAAAGCTAGATACTTTAAAGATAGAGATATTAAGTCACTAATAGAACAGGTAAATATTTTATCTTCTGCTTCAGAAGCAAGACAACAAATAGGGGAGGCTATGTTGGAAATTGCTAAACGACGCTATACATGGAGACGTATTGCTAATCTTTATGAAAGGCTTTTTCGCTAAGTTTTGAATATATAGATTTTACTTTAGATTATCTCTACAGAGGATGGAGATTATAGCCAAACGTACTGATCAACTTACAGAAAAAGAGATTGATGATATTTATGCTTTGTTTGCGGAGGTATTTGGAAAAGTTAGAACATCGGAAGAATTCCATAAACAGTTTGAAAATACATCAAGAGGATATTCTTATCATGCTATTGCTATAGAGGAGGGAAGGGTTATAGGGCATAATGTTTATATTCCATTTACTTATTTGAAAGAGTCTGAGTCTTTTCTTCTTTGTCTTAGTGTCGATGCAATGATCCATCCTCTATGGCAAGGGAAAGGACTATACAGAAAATTACTCAGTGAATGTGAGAAACTGGCCATAAAAGATGGGTGTGTTCTTCGTATAGGATTTCCTAATGATAGTTCTTATCCAATACAAGTAAAGGGTTTCGGTTATAATGATGTAGGACGGTTATCCACTTATATTCTTCCTATTAACTTAGGCCAGCTGTTTCCTAAATTTAAACTCTTAAATGTTTTATCCCGTATTATAGGAAAGCTACTGACAGATTTAGCACTTTTAAGTAGATCTCAGAAACTTCGAACGTACAAATATCGGAAAGACAGGAGTTCATTTGATGCTATCAGATATAAATGGTTTGGGGGAAATTACGAAGTAAGAAATAATGGAAAAGTAAAATGGATTTATAAGGAGGCTGATTTTAAGGGATATACAGCGACTTTTATATTAGATGTATGGCCAATGACCAAAAAAAATTTTGATACTGCAGTAAGGGAAATATATAAAGAAAAAAAGGATATAACGCCGGCAATAATATATGTAGGTAATTTACCGTTTAGACCTCTTTCTATGCTAACTATACCTAAATACTTTGAACCTAAACATTTCCATTTTGTAAGTAAAATTCTCAATAGCAACGTAATCGGTCAAGATTCCCTAGAGATAAGCAATTGGGAGCTTAATTTATCAAATTACGATTTACTATGATGAATATTCTTACATTTGATGTTGAAGAGTGGTTCCATCTTCTTGATAATTCATCTACTCGATCTGAAGAGCAATGGAAAAAGTATGAGGTACGTATCTATGAGAATATAGATAGAATATTCCGTATTCTTGAGGATACAAATACCAAAGCAACATTTTTTGTTATTGGTTGGATAGCTAAAACTTATCCAGAAGTTGTAAGACGTATAGCCGATAAATATGAGATTGGTTCGCATACTATGAATCATCAGCTTGTGTGGCAACAGACTCCTAACCAGTTTCGGCAAGATGTAGATTCCTCAGTAAAGCTGTTACAGGATATTACGGGTAAACCTGTAAAATATTTTAGAGCACCTGGATTTTCTATACGTCCGAGTGAATCTTGGGCATTTGAGATATTATGTGATTTAGGAATAGAGATAGACTGTTCGGTATTTCCAGCGCATCATGCTCATGGTGGTTTTCCGTCTTATGGTGAGGCTGCCCCTGCAATTCTTAATATTTATGGTAAGCGGATAAAGGAGTTCCCTATAAGTTGTCGTGAGATGTGGGGTAATCATATAGTTTATCAGGGAGGAGGATATTTTAGACTTTTTCCTTATAATATGATTAAAAGATGGACTAAACAAGAAAAAGATTATCTTCTTTCTTATATTCATCCACGTGATCTTGACAGTGATCAACCAATAGTTCCGGGTCTTTCTGTAACACGTAAATTTAAATCCTATGTAGGTCTGAGAGGAGCAGAGAAAAAATTAAGGCAGTACCTCACAGATTTTAAATTTATTGACTTAGGAGAGGCAATAAATCGTATAGATTGGGATAATACAAGAGTTATTAACCTTTAGTTTGAACCTTATGAAAGGAATAGTGCTTGCCGGAGGATCCGGCACTCGATTGTATCCGATTACCAAGGGGGTTAGTAAGCAGCTACTTCCTGTATTTGACAAGCCTATGGTGTATTATCCTATCTCGACACTGATGCTGGCTGGGATAAGAGATATACTAATTATCTCGACACCACAGGATTTGGTGGCATTTCAGAGATTGTTAGGTGACGGTTCGGATTACGGTGTAAGACTGACGTATGCGGAACAGCCAAGTCCGGATGGACTAGCACAGGCTTTCATTATAGGTAAGGAGTTTATTGGTGATGATTCGGCGTGTTTAGTGTTAGGTGATAATATATTTCATGGTACAGGTTTCTCGGAGGTACTGAAGGAAGCGGTAAGAACTGCTGATAAGGAGGGTAAGGCTACTGTATTCGGTTACTGGGTTAATGATCCGGAGCGTTATGGAGTCGCTGAATTCGATAAAGAAGGCAATTGCCTGTCAATAGAAGAGAAACCAGAATATGCGAAGAGTAATTATGCGGTGGTTGGCCTTTATTTCTATCCGAATAAGGTAATAAAGGTAGCTGAGCATATAAAGCCATCAGCACGCGGAGAATTGGAGATTACAACGGTCAATCAGGAGTTTCTTAAGGACGGTGAACTAAAGGTGCAGACACTTCCGCGAGGATTTGCTTGGCTTGATACAGGCACACATGATTCATTAGCCGAGGCTTCGATATATGTCGAGGTTCTGGAGAAGCGACAGGGATTGAAGATAGCCTGTCTGGAAGGTATTGCCTATACCAACGGGTGGATAACGGCTGAACGGCTGCGTGAGCTTGCACGTCCGATGCTGAAGAACCAATACGGACAGTATCTGATGAAAATTGCCGATGAGGAGAATCTTCAGAAATTCGATTGAGTTGGGTGTGTAAAAATACAGCTGATTGTAAGAGGGTAAAATCTTACTGAGGAACTATGAATGTAATTAAAACTGATATAGAAGGAGTTGCTATCCTTGAACCGCGTGTGTTTACCGATGCACGTGGTTACTTCTTCGAGAGCTATAATAAGAAAAACTTTGATGAGCTTATAGGGCGTGTTGATTTTGTGCAGGATAACGAGTCGTGTTCATCACGCGGTGTGATGCGCGGACTGCATTTTCAGCGACCGCCTCATGCGCAGGCTAAGTTGGTTAGGTGTGTGCGTGGCTCGGTGCTTGATGTGGCTGTGGATATACGTAAAGGTTCACCGACGTACGGACAGCATGTCAGCTGTCTGCTGACGGAGCATAATCACCGGCAGTTCTTTATTCCGAGAGGATTTGCACACGGTTTCGCCGTGCTGAGTGATACAGCTGTTTTTCAGTACAAGTGCGATAATTATTACTGTCCGGAGGCGGACGGAGGTATCTCGATTCTTGACCCGTCATTAGGTATAGACTGGGGTATAAGCTTTGAGGAAGCGATACTTTCGGAAAAGGATAAAAAACATCCGCTTTTGAGTGAATTTGATTCACCTTTTTTTGACGATTCATGGAAAACAAGAACATATTAGTTACCGGAGCCAACGGCCAGTTAGGTACTGCCATGCGGAAAGCAGCGGAGGGTTCGCCAGATAATTATATCTTCACCGATGTTGCCGAACTTGACATTACCGATGCGGAGGCTGTCCGAAAAATGGTGAAAGAAAATGACGTGAATGTTATCGTCAACTGTGCGGCTTATACAAATGTGGATAAAGCCGAAAGTGACGCTGAGTTTGCCGAACTTCTCAATGCCACAGCGGTACGGAATCTTGCCGAAGCGATAAAAGAGAATGACG
>CAMWKC010000145.1 GCA_947174735.1 uncultured Porphyromonadaceae bacterium | reverse complement strand
TACCTGACGTATAACACCGATACTTAAGCTTGCACCTATAGCAAAAAGTACCGCTACGAGAGCCTTTTTAGCTATGAAAACACAAGCCTGATAAATCGGACCCATTACCGGCATAGCGCTCTCCGGAGTATAGGTATTGATAACCATAGCTACTACAAACAAGAGTATAAACCATGGTATGTTGACTTTGGAACGTCCTTCTCCGCCTTTGTTGTTACGGAAAAACCACATAGTGAAGAAAGCCAAAGGTATTATCCACAGAGCACGTGTACATTTTATAAGTGTGGCCAGTTCGCATGCTTCAGTACCGTATGCATCACCGGCACCTACCACTGAACTTGTATCATGTATAGCTATGGCAGCCCATGTACCGAATTGTTCCTGACTCAGACCGAAGAAATGTCCTAACGGCGGAAAGATGAATAAGGCGATAGCATTAAGAATGAATATCACACCCAGACTGACAGCCATCTCATTCTGATTCGCTTTAATTACCGGTCCGACTGCCGCAATAGCCGAACCTCCGCAGATAGCGGTACCGGCTGAGATAAGATAGGCGCTCTTTCTATCTATACGCATATAGCGTCCCAGCAACACTCCGATAATCATTACACCTATTACACTGACTATAGTAAACAGCATACCGTCTGCACCACTCTGCAGGGATTTCTGAAGATTCATGCCGAATCCTAATCCTACTACAGAGGCCTGAAGCAGATACTTGGAAAGCTTCTTGTTAAAGGTGGGGAAAGGTATTCCGAAAACAATGGCAAACATCAGTCCCAGAAACAACGCTATCGGAGGGGTGACAAGCTGATAGTCGGAGCCGAATACAAGGTCAAAGGGAAACACCATACACAGAAGCAGTATCCAGTAAAGAGGACGTGCCAGTGGAAGAAGTTTATTATTAGCTGTCGAGGCCATGAGGTCAATTAAGCGGGTTTAGTCAGAAGTGGAATCATCCTCCTGTCAAGGAGTATAAAAAAGATTATTGTCACTGTTATCAGTAACAGACAATGTTGCAAATTTAGTAAAAACTTGTGAAAAGCCTGCAATACCTTTTAAAACTTCTCTGTCGGAAGCTATTTATACAAGAGAATATGATAAAATATAAAGGAAAATTTTGCTATATTAAGAATAATGCTTAACTTGCATCATTAATAATTAAAGCAAAACTATAATCTTTATAATCTACTTGTTCTATGACTTCCAATAAAGAAGTTTCAACAGATAATGATCATAAAGTTGCGGTTATGTCTGACACTGATAGTGTCAAAGGACGTTTGTTGCAGTTTATGCACGCAAAAAATATAAGTCAGGCCACCCTGACCCGGCAGCTTGAAGTATCAGGTGCCTATATAAGTGCTATACGCAAATCCATACCTGAAGAGAAAGTACGTCGTCTCTGCGAGCTCTATCCGGAACTAAACCGTGACTGGCTGCTGTTTGGAGACGGTGAAATGTTGCTCGAACCACGTAAACGTACGACTGACGCCTACGAAGTTCCACTTCTTCCGGTTGAAGCTTTCGCCGGCAGTCTGCAGCATTGGTCGCAGGGAGTGACATCATCTGATTGTGAAAAGGTGCTTATATCTGTACCCGGAGTTGAAATGGCCATACGCTTATCGGGTGACAGTATGGAGCCCGAACTTCATGATGGCTCCATACTTTTTATTAAGCGTATCAATAGCCGTGCCTTTATTCCATGGGGTAATCCTATGGTAATCGACACCGAAAACGGTGTATTGGTTAAAGCGCTTTATCCTGTGGCTAAGGACCCTGTGTGTGTGGAGGCGCGTAGCTTCAATCCGGACTATCCGCCTATACAGCTCTCAATGGATTCCATTTACGGACTTTATCGGGTATTAGCTGTTACCAAGCACTATGCAACCATGTAGAATATCGGGACAGTATCAGCGTTTGCTCTTGATTATATCGTGTAGAGTGCCACGGCGTATTACATTGATATCAACCTTGCTCCCGCGCACACCGTCTATAAGACCTTGATCGGTGAATTGGAACAATCTTGCTCCACGGTCAATGTCTTTACGGCCATAACGTGAATACCACAAGGGATATTTCTCAAGCGGTGTGCCTTCGACATACATTTTGTAAAAGCGTTCATTGGTGTAAATTATCGGTTTACGTCCGTAGTGTGTTTCTACCACTTTCATCCAATGCAGTAGTGAATCGACACTTTCTCCTTCTCTTTCTATATCAAGTATAGGCGGAAGATCATCTTTGCCGATAGTTACATTTGCTATATAATTGGCAGCGTTGGCTGAAGCAGAGGATGTAGTATTGTAGAAATGATAAAAACCCTTTACAAAGTTATGACGTTCGGCATTGGCGGTATGTGTTGCCAGCATACGGTCCACATGGTCACCGCCTTCGGTTGCCTTCATAATAACAAATTCCACAGGTTTGACTGTTCCTTTGTTAGCTCCGAGAGTACGGTAATCAGGCTCTGTACCGTCAGTATAAAAATAAAGTTGCGGCCAGATTACTTCCGACTGGTAGCGTGAGATGTCAATACCCATTGCCGGGCCATCGGTATCTATAGTCAGATTTGTAGGCTGTCCGTCACGGTAGAGTACAAGATGTTCCTTCTCCTTACCGGCTTTCTCTTTAACTATGCCTTCCGGATGGCCTCCGAGCCAATGTCCTTCCTGGGTCAGTTTTTTGGAGTGTAGTTTTCCGTAACCGTCCGGCATGAGTTCACGGAATGTTCCTTCGTAAGTGCCGCGTTTCTTATCTTTGTAACGTAATTTACCTGTGACAAGCTGATCAGATACCCATTCGCCTTCATAGACATCTCCTGATGCTGTTTTGAGTTTGCCACGTCCGTCACGTTTGCCGTTACGCCAATGACCGTCATAGACATCACCGTTGAGGTACACCATTTTTCCCTTACCATCGGTGACGGGTTTATTGCGTGCATAGATTGGTACGGATACCGCTGTTAGAACTATGGCGGCTGTAAGTGTCACGGTCAAGGCACTACGCAGACTATGCAGGGCCTGATTGATTCCATTATTTATCATTTGCTGAAAGTATATTGTAATTACTTTTTGCAACGTGATTACCTCGTAGAAATTATATATTTTCTCTGACAAGTTATTGTTTTTGGCATTTAGATACTACTATGTTACTCTGTATATCGATAGACTACAGATAAAAAAGTATAAAAATATTCTCCTTAGGATATGGAATATGCTAAAACGATAAAATAAACGTTAATTTATGAGGTTACGCATAATAGCCATTTCCTGTCACACATATCTTTCAGCAGCTATGTCTCACCGCATCCTGCCCCTGCGATACTTCATAATGCTCACTATCCTGTGCGCCTTTGCCTCAGGGTCCAGTGCGGCTGTGCTTGATAGCCTGCATTATCATGCCGGGATTACCCTGACCGGTTCTTCCGGTAGTGACACACCTTTTTGGCTTGTAAGCAACCGGCAGGGACTTTCAAATGTACGTAGCGATTTCGGCTACGTGCGGTTAGGACTTGACAAATCTATGACATACGATAAGCGTTGGAGTTGGGGAGCCGGGGCTGATATTGCTTTGGGGTGGCGTATGCAGTCGGTATTAACTGTACAGCAACTATATGTTGAGAGCCGTTATCGTTGTCTTGGTGCCTATCTGGGCAGTAAGGAGCTGCCGGATATATTTGGTGCCAAAGGACTGAGCAGTGGTAATCTGTTATACTCAGGAAATGCGCGTCCTATACCGCAGTTACGTATAGGTATCTTCGATTATGCTCCTATCTGGGGTCTGAAAGGCTGGTTGAGTGCAAAGGGGTATCTGTCATTCGGTATGTTTACTGATTCAAAATGGCAGAAAAGCTGGTACGCTTCAGATGCCAAGCGGACTGAAGATGTACTTTATCATTCCAAAGGTCTATGGTTGCGTAATGGTAATCCCGATGTATTTCCGTTGACTCTTGAATGTGGTATAGAAATGGCTACTCAGTTCGGAGGAATATCATATCATGATGGTGAGGTTATACACATGCCGCATAGTCTGAAGGACTGGCTCAAGGCGTTGGTACCTATGGGCGGTGACGCCACTACTCCTACCCAGGAGCAAACCAATGTACAGGGAAATATGACCGGTTGTTGGGATTTTAGACTTGCCTGGACTCCACGCAATTCCGACTGGTCTGTCAGTGCTTATTATGAGCATTATTTTGAAGATCACTCCCAGCTATATATAGAATATGCATGGAAAGATGGTCTGTGGGGGTTCGAAGGACAGTTACCGGCTAATCCTGTAGTAGACCGTATCGTGTATGAATATCTTTATACTAAAGACCAGACTACTTCAGTGTACTGGGATAAGAACCATGATATACCTGAACAGGTAAGCGGTCGTGATAATTACTATAACCATTACATATATGCCGGCTGGCAGCACTGGGGCATGGGTATCGGTAATCCGTTGGTACTATCACCTATCTGGAACAATGACAGACAGAGTTACTTTCGTACCACACGTGTACAGGGCCATCACTTAGGTATATCAGGCAGTCCGCTGCCATGGCTTGGTTACCGTCTTCTTACAAGTTATACACGTAACTGGGGTAACTATGCTGCTACTGAATACGGCGGACCTTTTGACAAAGTTGAGAACTGTTTTAGTATGCTGGCTGAAGTAACATGGCGTCCGCAGCGTAAAGTACTTTTCGGGTGGGAAGCCGGTGTGTCGGTAGCTGCTGACAGCGGCAGTCTGTTGGGAGGTAACTTCGGCGTTATGCTTAATATATCAAAAACAGGTTGGCTGAACTTAAAACGCAACAAACGATGAAACTTCCTATCTACTTTGTACCTATACACCGGACATGGCTGTCTGATACGTTGCGCTTATTTCTGACTCTTTTAACAGTGAGCATAATGTCTGTAAGTTGTCAGAAAATGCCGGTTAACGGTCGTCTTGACGGACAATGGCGTGTTTCTTCTATATCGTTTGACGGTGTGGAAGTACCGCTTGACGGTACTGTATTCTGGAATATATCTCTGCATGTAGCCCAGTTTATACGTGATAATGATCTTAAGGCCACTGCCAATATGATTTATGATCATGATAAAGGTACATTATGTTTTGAAGTACCGGCTGATCGATATTATCCTTATTCTTTAAGACTATGTGGCATTTACTCCAATCCCTCATTTTATCACGTGGATGTACTTACACGTGACCGCCTTGTAGTGAGTGATGAAGAGGGTGTCATAGTAGAACTTTATAAATTCTGATGGGGCAATTAGGCCATAAGACTCTGAAAGGTACTATGTGGAGCGCCATAGAGCGTTTCTCGGTACAATGTGTAGCTTTTGCGGTCACTGTAGTGATGGCAAATCTTCTTACACCGGACGAGTTCGGTCTGGTCGGTATGCTGGCAGTCTTTATTGCAGTATCACAGTCGTTGATTGACTGTGGCTTCTCACAAGCCTTGATACGTAAACAGAACCGTACTCTTGTAGATACCTCGACTGTTTTCTATTTCAACATAGTTGTGGGGATTTTTCTCTACTTTGTGCTTTACGCCGGTGCCCCTTTAATAGCATATTTTTATCGTGAGCCACAACTTGACAGTCTGGTTAAAGCACTTGGGATGGTGATGATCTTTAATTCACTGGCTGTAGTGCAGCGTGCATTGCTTACCATACGTGTAGATTTCCGTTCTCAGGCTAAAGCCTCGCTTAGTGCTGCGGTAGTTTCAGGTACTGCCGGAATTATTCTTGCCTGGTCAGGCTTCGGAGTCTGGGCCTTAGTGTGGCAGCAGTTGATAAGTTCCGCCGTTAATACCTTACTTTTGTGGGTTGTGGCACGTTGGCGTCCTATATGGATATTTTCGTGGAAGTCATTTCGTGAGTTATTCAGTTTCGGGTCGCGTTTAGCTGTGG
>CAMWKC010000144.1 GCA_947174735.1 uncultured Porphyromonadaceae bacterium | reverse complement strand
ATAGTATCCTGCTTTACACATTTTGTTTCTTCTCTCGGAAAGCAATAGATTCATATTTTTCATAAATTTATCAAGATCTCCGCTTTCACACCAAAGACCGAATCCCTCTCGTTCGGCTATACGCCCCATATCAGTGTTAACATCAGTGGCAAGAAGAACAGGCATTGAGTTCTCAAGATAGCTGAGCAGACGCGAAGGGAAATTGGGAATAGTAAAACGTGGGTCAAGGAATATAAGACCGACATGACAGGCACGTACAAGATTGTCATACTCCTGTTTAGGTAGTGTAGATAGAAGTTTGGAATTAACCGGATTATGGGTTTCAAACCAACCGGCAATTTTCGGATATTCGGTACCACTACCTACAACCACAATATAACTGTCTTTACGCTTTTCATTAGCCTCAATAACTTTCAGAAGGAAGTCAATACCCTGCGGCTTACCGAGATTACCTCCGTATACAAAAAGCGTCTTATCAGTTGGAATACCGAATTTCGTAAGCAGAGTCACACGCTCATCTTCGGGTAATACCGGTCTTTCAACAGGTGTTATTGAATTGGGACAGAGCTCAACCTTAGACGGATCTACTGTCGGATTATACTTTAACACATACTCACAGTTGGCCGGGGACATACAACCTATCCTATCGGAAATCTCATAGAGACGTTTTTCCTTTTTCCGGAACATACGGTGTAGGAGTCCATCTTCTTTCATCATACCGAGGTCAACGGCATTCTGAGGAAATATATCCTTGAGCATAAGATAGCTCCGGCAACCACAGCGTTTCTTAATACGCTCTATAACACGGTTAAAAGTGATAGGAGGCGTAGCATAAAGTATTAAGTCAAACTTTATATCACCCCAGTATCTTTTTATAGCATTGTCAAACTGATATTCAAGAAGAAGAGTACCTATTCCTTTCTCTATTACATTGGTCTTCTGTAGATTCAGAGTTTTTATTTTGAGAATCTGACAATGTGGTGAATCTATAAGATGAGTCTGTTTTCCGAAGCGGCGTTCTGTAGGTGAAGCAATGAAAACATTATGACCTACATTTATAAACTCACGCATCAGATCAGAGTATATACCCCGAACATTGATATCATCAAACCGTGCTAAGGAAAGGAACAGAATTTTCATTGGTTTACTGATCTTTACGCCACACCATCTTATTGACTACAGTGACGTATGACTGTATTATCTTTACTACTATATTCGATACATTCTCGCCGACATAGACATCTACCGGAGTACCGTTATCAGCGTTTGTGTTCATCGCTATTGCAGTTTCAACAGCCTGCAGTAGAGATTTTTCATCAATACCGGCAAGAATAAAACCGGCGTTGTCAAGGGCTTCCGGCCGCTCAGTGGAAGTACGTATGCATACAGCTGGAAACGGGTGACCTACAGAGGTAAAGAAACTTGACTCTTCGGGAAGTGTACCTGAATCAGAAATCACAGCTGCCGCGTTCATCTGGAGGCAGTTGTAGTCATGGAAACCGAGCGGCTTATGCTGTATCACACGTCTGTCAAGTTTGAAACCGGACTGTTCCAGACGTTTGCGCGAACGGGGATGACAGCTGTACAGAATAGGCATATCGTAATTCTCGGCTATAGCATTGATTGCGTTGAAAAGCGATAGGAAATTCTTCTCCGTGTCGATGTTCTCCTCACGGTGAGCTGACAGAAGTATATACTTCCCTTTTTCAAGACCGAGCCGCCGGTGAATATCGCTCGCCTCAATATCGGTAAGATTGGCATGTAGAACCTCGGCCATCGGTGAACCGGTGAGATAGGTGCGTTCCTTCGGCAAACCGCAGTCGGCCAGATAGCGACGTGCATGTTCGGAGTAACACAGATTCACATCGGAGATAATATCCACGATACGGCGGTTGGTCTCCTCAGGCAGACATTCGTCCTTACAGCGGTTACCGGCTTCCATGTGAAAAATAGGTATATGCAGACGCTTGGCCGGGATAGCCGACAGACAAGAATTGGTATCGCCAAGAATCAGGAGAGCATCAGGCTTTATCTCAGTCATCAGCTTGTATGAACAATTGATGATATTGCCTATCGTTGCTCCGAGATCATCGCCGACAGCATCCATATAGACTTCCGGATCGGCAAGCTTCAGGTCCTTGAAGAATACGCCATTGAGATTATAATCGTAATTCTGTCCGGTATGGGCGAGAATCACATCGAAATACTTACGGCATTTGTTTATGGTAGCCGCCAAACGGATAATCTCAGGACGCGTGCCTACGATGATGAGAAGTTTAAGTTTGCCATTATCAGCAAATGATATATTGGAATAATCAGTAACCATGGTTAAATGCACAATGAGAAACGGACAATGCACAATTATAATGTGTAATTAGAAATGTGCAATGCACAATTATTTGTAGTACTACAATTATTTGTGATAATATAGGATAATGTCTAAACTTGTGAAATTTCCACTATGAAAATTATGCTATGAAACAAGATGCTGAGAATCCTGTTGTAGTAAAGAGTTTTAATTTTGCTCTACGTTGTGTCAGATTATATAAACATCTCTCAACTGCAAAAAAGGAATATGTACTTTCCAAGCAACTGCTTCGAAGTGGTACTTCAGTCGGTGCGAATGTACGAGAAGCTATCCGGGGTCAGTCAAAAGCAGACTTCCATGCAAAGATGTGTATTGCTCTGAAAGAAATCTCAGAAAGTGAATACTGGATTGAACTTCTGTATCAGTCAGAGTACATTACAACCTCAGAATTTACAAGTCTACATTCTGATTGCAAAGAGCTATTAGAATGCTTACCTCCATCACAAAGACAACAAGAAGCAATTTGTAATTAAATGCCCAATTCGCAATGCGTAATGCTTAATTGACAATGCGTAATGTATAATGCTCAATTGGCAATTGCGAATTGTACATTGCGAATTATGAATTGCGCATTACCCATCAACTTACGGGGTCAAAGTAAGTATCGGGTCGGTTCGGGTCAAAAGGTTCGTTACACCACATCAGAGTCACGAGGTCTTCGGTATCTGAGAGATTTATGATATTGTGAGTGTAGCCCGGAATCATCTCAATCACCTGTATTCGTTCGCCGCTTACTTCGAAATTAAGCACCTCATCTGTTCCTTCTTTACGGAGCTGGATAAGTCCGTGCCCTTTTACCACTACAAACTTCTCGTTCTTAGTGTGGTGCCAGTGCTGACCTTTGGTGATACCAGGACGGGAGATATTGACAGACATTTGTCCGGAATTAGCTGTACGGATAATCTCGGTGAAGGAACCCCGATTATCACAGTTCATCTTAAGATCATAGATCATCTTATCTTTGGGCAGATAACTCAGATAGGTAGAATAGAGCTTCTTTTCAAAACCGTTGGGAGTAAGGTCGGGTACTCCTAAGGTTCGGGGCATTTCATGAAAACGGTTTAGCATCTCTACAATTTCACCGAGTGTTACTCTGTGAGTGATAGGAACAGCACAATACTGTCCTTCTTCCTTCATTACTGTCCGAGTTCCGTCAAACTCACAGTGATGTTCCTTATCCTGCAGAGCTAATATCATCTCCTCAACAAGATCATCTATATAGAGCAGTTCAAGTTCTACGGAAGGATCATTTATCTGTATGGGAAGATCGTTGGCAATATTGTTGCAGAAAGTCGCAACAGCCGAGTTATAATTGGGACGGCACCATTTTCCGAACAGATTAGGAAAACGATAGACCAGTACTTTCGCTCCGGTTTCACGCGCATAGTCAAAGAAAAGCTCCTCACCGGCACGCTTACTCTCTCCATACGGATGTGCGGCATAACGACCTAACAGGGTTGCCTGAATGGAGCTGGACAACATCACAGGACAACGGTTACCATGCTTTTTCAGTGTATCAAGCAGTAATGAGGCAAATCCGAAGTTACCTTTCTGGAAATCCTCCGGATTCTCGGGACGGTTGACACCGGCCAGATTAAATACGAAATTAGCCTCACGGCAGTAACGGTCGAGATCTTCCGGAGTGGAGTCTACGTCATACTCGAATACCTCCTTTATGATGACCGGATAATTCCTTGCCTTACCGTCACGTATGTTCCTAAGCTGTGAGCAGAGATTCCGGCCTACAAATCCTTTCGCTCCTGTAATAAGCACTTTCATTATTCCGAACGTATCTCCCTTTTTGTATCTGATTTAATCATTCCGAGGTCAGCCTGAACGAAACGCAGGCGCATAAGCTGTTCCTTCATACCCTCGACATCAAGGCGCTCGGTATTATGGCTGTGATAGTCCTCAATCTTACTCATCTCTTCGTTACCCTCGGTAAAGAACTTGTCATAGTTCAGATCCCGGGTATCACAGGGAATACGATAATAATTACCCATATCAATAGCCTTTGCCATCTCTTCACGGGTTACGAGAGTTTCATAGAGTTTCTCGCCATGACGTGTACCGATTATCTTTACTTCAGTCTCACCGTATTTAGGATCGACCTTTGCATAAATCTGTTTTAGAGCCTCGGCAAGAGTCGAAAGCGTGGCAGCCGGAGCTTTTTGGACAAAAAGGTCACCGTTGTGACCGTGTGTGAAGGCATAGATAACCAAGTCCACAGCATCGTCAAGAGTCATCATAAAGCGGGTCATCTCCGGGTCGGTGATAGTAATAGGTTTACCCTCCATCATCTGTTCCACCCATAGAGGAATAACAGAACCACGGCTTGCCATCACATTCCCATAACGTGTACAGCATATTGTGGTATCAGCTCCTTCACCGAGTTCACGTCCTTTGGCAATGGCTACCTTTTCCATAAGGGCTTTGGATATACCCATTGCATTAATAGGATAAGCAGCCTTGTCAGTAGAAAGAACGACTACATTCTTCACGCCATGCTCAATGGCTGATAACAGTACGTTGTTAGTGCCTTCCACATTAGTACGTGTGGCCTCCATAGGAAAAAATTCGCAGCTCGGTACCTGCTTCAGTGCTGCTGCCGAGAAGACATAGTCAACGCCACGCATCGCAATATCCACCGATTCCTTATTGCGTACATCACCGATGAAATACTTCACCTTAGGATTCTGTAGACGGTGACGCATATCGTCCTGTTTCTTCTCATCACGACTCAAGATTCGTATTTCTTTAATATCTGAGTCAAGAAAGCGACGTAACACAGCATTGCCGAAGGATCCGGTACCACCTGTTATAAGAAGAATTTTATCTTTGAAAATAGACATATAAATTTATAAAAATTAATTTCTACTAAATCAATAGAAATTAATCTGTTAATTTTCAAATAAAAATAATTTGAATCTTTATGAGAAAGAGCTATAAACCTCCTTATTCTTGAGAATGAGAATTCATATTTATAAAGGCTTTATAGAACTCTTCGGGATTTTGTATTTCTTCAGCTATTCTCTGAAGTTGAGTATCACTTAAACTCCACCAATTAGTAGATAGTATCTTTTTACGAATATCTTCTGAGAACCTATACTTTATCAATTTTGTTGGGCAACCTCCGACTATAGCATAGGCTTCCACATCTTTAGTTACAATACTGCCCATACCAATTACTGCACCTGTTCCAATGGAAACTCCACCCTTTATAATTGCACCTTGACCAATCCATACATCAGATCCAATATTAGTTTTTCTAGATATAGGTAAATCTTTAAAACAAAATCGTTTAGTAGGGCCACTATTTTTAACATTTTGGAATACTGGCGACATTGAAACCCAATTCATTGGGTGCTCAGCTGAGCCAATCACTACATTATCCGCTATACAGCAGAAAGAACCTAAATTACAATTTATAATTTTACAATCATATCCACAATAACTATATTTGCCAATAGTCGAATTTAACACTAAGGAGCCAGAACCAATTTTAACCGAAGAATCCAAAATTGTATTTTTAATAGCTCTACCTCTTATTCTTTTTAATATTTTTGACCATAAATACTCTAAATT
>CAMWKC010000143.1 GCA_947174735.1 uncultured Porphyromonadaceae bacterium | reverse complement strand
ACTGATGCCGGCTTCAAACGTATCTTCGGACAGGAAGTCAACATGGACCTGTTGCTGGACTTTCTCAATGACCTCATAGAACCTGAAGAGCCGTTTGTACATGTAGATTTCCTTGATAAGGAGATACTTCCACACGACACCGATGGAAGACGGATGATTTACGACATACACTGCCGTACTTCCACAGGAGAACGAATACTTGTGGAAATGCAGAATGCCACACAGACATATTTTCGTGACCGTTCACTCTACTATATGGCTTCAGCTATATCCAGTCAGGGAGAAAAAGGGCGTGACTGGAAATTCTCACTAAAGAAGGTTTATGGTGTGTTCTTCCTCAACTTCGTTATGACGGACTTCCCGGAACTACCGCTTAAGGCTGTGGCAAGTCTTCGTTTTGAGGAAAGTCAGCGGCCTTTCTCGGATAAGCTGCGTATGTTCTACATCACACTGCCGTTAATGACAAAGCAAGAGGAAGAAATAGAGACAGATTTTGAACGATGGATATATGTGCTGAAAAATATGGAAACACTGACTGAAATACCTTTTAAGGACTATAAAAAGATATTCGGCCGACTGGAAGAAGTCAGCAATCTTGCAGCTCTTACACCTCAGGAGCGCCAGCGCTACGACGCTTCACTTAAGGTGTACCGTGACAATATGGCTGTACTGGAATATGCCGAGACCCAAGGACATAAAAAAGGATTAGCTCGGGGTCTGGCAGAAGGTTTAGAGAAAGGTTTAGCTGAAGGTCTGGAGAAAGGTCTGGCTGAAGGTCTGGAGAAAGGTCTGGCTGAAGGTTTAGAAAAGGGTTTAGCTAAAGGTTTAGCTAAAGGATTGGCTCAGGGACATAGCGAAGGAGAACAGGCTATGCTGCATACGATAATAAATCGTATGCGTGCACAGGGCTATACCGAAGATTTTATTTCTGCCGCTACCGGTGTAAGTGTCGAAGACATAAAAGCTATTGAATGAAAAAACTTTGTCATAAACTTTGCGGTATGACAGATTATTAGTAACTTTGCGTGCTTTTTGACCGAAAGGTAAACCGGCACTGTCCCAGCTGAGTGGGGCCGGAAAGGCTTTTCAGATAAAGGCATCCAACGTTTAACTCTATTAAATCTCAGACAAAATGCATCTTTCAGCAGAAGAAAAACAGCAGATTTTCGAAACCTACGGCCAGGGTAAGAATGATACCGGTAGCCCCGAGAGCCAGATAGCTCTGTTCTCAGTCCGTATCAAACACCTTACTGAGCATCTCAAGCAGAACCATAAAGACCACGCTACAGAACGTGCTCTTAAGATGCTTGTAGGTCAGCGTCGTAGCCTTCTTGACTATCTGATCCGTAAGGATATCAACCGCTATCGTGCTATTATCGCTAAGAAGGAACTGGGTATCCGTAAGTAAAATTACCTTATCTGCTCCAGAAGGCGGCGCGACCGCGCCTGACACACTCAAGACCGCCCGTACTTTCAGATGTAGTAGGGCGGTCTTGTCTCATAAATAACCATGCACTCTGCTCACAGAGAGCCGTAAATTGTGAAAATGTCAAACCTCCGTTCCCTACTCGCCAAACTTCCCCCATGGTGCCTGAGTATACTGTGTCTTTTAGCTATATTATGGCTCACACTGGCACCGAAACCGTTAGGCGATCTCGACCCTCCCTTGTTTGAGGGAGCCGACAAAGTAGTACATGCCATTATGTTCGGAGGTATGACCGCCATGTTGATACTCGATCGGGTACGTCGCAACAGATGGCATCCCGCTTCCTCGCTCTTTATATGGACAGCAGCGGCGGCCTCGGCTCTTCTCGGCATTATAATCGAAGTGGCTCAACATCTTATGGGCCTCGGACGAGGTTTTGATCGATTTGACATTTACGCCGACCTTGACGGCGCGGTTCTGACAGCCTTAGCTGTACTGTGGTGGCAACGCCGACAGCATAAACACAAACAGTCACGCTAAGTCATAACATTCAGACACCACTTCCTATCATTGTACCGCTTAATAATACTTCCACACCATGACCAGCCAACCAGATAAAAACCAGCAAAAGGTTCCGACGGACGCACCTGAGACACCATCAGCCGCTCCTGCCCCTGAAGACCCCAAGGGTACTTCCAAGACCCGCAGGCACCTCATCAGGAGCCCGTGGCTACGGATACCCCTTAAGATACTGTTTTGGCTTGTAGTGGTGATATTGCTTATTCCGGTACTATTATATATCCCGCCAGTACAGAATATGGTCAAGAACGTAGCCTGCAATATGGTACGTAAATCGACCGGTATGGATATAGGTATTGAACGACTGCGAATACGCTTTCCCCTTGATGTCGAACTTAACGGAGTGTCAGTAGTCGAAGCCACAGGCGATACTATGGTAAGCGCACGCAGCGCAATAGCTGATGTCAGATTCATGCCTCTGCTTAAGCTCGACGTGCAGCTTGAACGTGTACAGCTGAACGATGCATACTACCGTATGGTAAGCCCTGATTCATCGATGATTCTCGCAGTCCGTGCAGGCAATCTTGAAGTAGGTGCCAACAGCTCGTTTGATATTAAAAACAGTGAGCTTGACCTTACTTCAGCCCGGCTGAACAATGGGCGCATGTCGCTTTTCATGGACGTATGGAAACAGCAAAATACCCCCAAAGACACCACCACTACGCCGTTCCTCATTAAGGCCCGTACTATTGACCTCAATAATTTTGAGTTCGGCATGTCGATGCTGCCTACTATAGATACACTTACATTAGCAAGCCGCTCACTACATCTTGACAACGGTATAGTTGACCTACGCACCGGTAACATTACCGCCTCTCTGCTCACACTGAACGGGGGCGACGTGTGCTATCTAACTCCGACACCGGAATACATAGCCGCACATCCTGCTCCTGTAGCTGACAGTACAGCCGTCGCCTCTGCACCTATCACTATCAAAGCCGACAGCATTGACATAAGCGGGTATCATGTACTCTACGCTATGAAAGGTGCTAAGCCGCTGCCCGGTTTTGATGCCTCATATATCGAATTGAGCGATGTCGGTGTGGGTCTACGTGATTTCTACAATCAGACTTCAACCGTACGACTGCCTTTGACACGTCTTGCTGCCAAAGAACGTTCCGGTTTGCAAGTAATCAGCGGACAGGGCACAGTGCTTGTCGATTCAACCGGACTGGCTCTTGACAAACTGCATGTACTCACTCCTTATAGCCGTCTTGACGCTACAGCCGGCCTCCCCTTCTCACTCATGGCTATGCAACCCGACGCGCCGCTAAACGTCAAAGCCGATGCTTCCATAGGTATGCCTGACGTTGACGCATTCATGCCCTCGCTAATTGCCTATACATCTAAAGTGCCGCGTCGTGAACCGCTCGGACTGCGTCTTGATGCCGACGGCACATTAGACAACGCCGGAATAAACGTATTCGAAGCGGATTTACCCGGAGTATTTTCACTCAGTGCCGACGGTCACGCAAGTAATGCTCTTGACTTCAAACGCCTTATAGCTGACATCAGTTTCAACGCCTCTCTACAGAATCCTGCTACCGTAGAATCACTTATCGGTAAGATGGGATTCGAGATACCGCGTCTTACACTCAAAGGCCGTGCCACTGCCAATGCCCAGACTTACGGAGCGGACTTCGACCTCATTCTGCCGGAAGGTACTGTTGCCGGTGCGGGTAAAGTCAGTATGACTTCCGAAAATTATGCTGCCGATATAGCAGTCAACCATATAAACATAGGTCGCTTCGCACCCGGTATGGGACTTGGGCCCCTCACAGCACATCTGAAAGCACGCGGTCAGAGCTTTGACCCTGAACGTCACGGAGCACGCACAGATGTCACTCTTGATCTCGCCTCACTGCGCTACAAGGACAATACGCTCACTAATATCACAGCCATAGTGTCACTTCTTGACGGAGTATTTACTGTCGACGCCACATCCCGCAATCCCGGTGCTCGATTCAATATAGCCGGCCATGGCACCATTGACCCCGACCTGTACACATTCAACCTTAAGGCTGACCTCAATGACGTAGACCTGTATAAACTCGGCTTCAGCACCACACCCTTTGCAATATACGGTGATTTTGCAGCAGTCGGCAAGGCCAGTCCTGCACGCTGGCTATATGACGCTACCCTCGACATAGACACTCTGCATCTCGAAATGGCAGACGAACAGTCACTGTCACTACCCGGAAGTATAACTGCACACTTTGTCTCAACCGATTCTACTGTATGGCTTAAAGCCGACGCACAACGTACACAGCTTGCTTTCGAAGCCCGTAGCGGACTGAACAAGCTTATAAACTGTTTTAGCGCAGTAGCTACCGAAGCTGACAAACAGATTAAAGCACGCGATGTCTATGTCGACAGTCTGCGCATGATGCTTCCTCCTTTCGAGCTTCACGCCAATGCCTCCGGAGCCGGTGCGTTATCAGGAATATTAGCACCTTCGGGACTTGCTCTCGATACAGTGAGTGTAGCATTAGGCGCCGATTCGTTGCTATGGGCTGATGCTAAAGTGCTGCGTCTTGACAGTAAAGGTACTCTGCTCGATACTATAAACTTCAGAGCCCGCGAACGTGGCAGCCTGCTTGACTACGGTCTGCATCTGGGCAACCGGAAAGGTAATCTTGATGAATTTTCTGATGTCAATCTTAACGGCTATCTCGGTGCCAACCGTCTGTCGGCATACGCAGTACAGCGTAACGCGAAAGGAGAAATGGGATATCGTCTCGGTTTCACAGCCGCAGTAGGTGATTCGACAGTATCAGTCCACTTCACTCCTTTGAAAGCCACAATCGCTTATCTGCCGTGGACATTCAATGCTGATAACCATGTCGATTTCAACTTCGACAATAAGACCCTTGACGCCAATCTGCAGGCAAGTTCACAAACAAGCAGCATAACTATAAAAACTCTTCCTGCCGCACAGGGAGGAGAGCAGTTACATCTTAACCTCACTAATATCAATGTTGAGGATTTCCTACAGCTCTCCCTATTCGCTCCGCCGCTTACAGCCTGTCTCAACAGCGACCTGAATATTTACTATAACGGCCGTGGCTTCGAAGGCAGCGGTAATCTCGATATTACCAACTTTACGTACGACCATACGAACGTAGGCGACCTTAGCCTTGATATCAATGCCCGGCTTGAACAGGAAGCTACAATGGCTCAGGCCTCACTTAAAATCGACACTTCAAAGGTTCTTACAGCACATGCTCTGTTCAGTCCTGATTCACTCGGTGTGGTCAAATCTGATTCGCTATGGCTCGCTCTGAATAACTTCCCGCTCAAAACACTCAATCCGTTCCTCGGAGCTGAAGTAGCACGTCTCAGCGGTGCACTCAACGGTCGTGTCGATATGACCGGTACATTTACCGCACCTCTGCTCAACGGTGCTATATCGTGCGACTCGGTAGGTGTCTACATACCGATGATAGGCAGCTCGCTTCATCTTGATAGCGAACCGCTTACGCTTAACGATAATGTTTTATCCTTCAATAAGTTCAATATATTAGGCAGCAACGATAATCCATTTACTATAAATGGTACTGTCGATGCACGCAATCTGGATAAAATTTATTTTGACATTCAGGGTACTGCCCGCAATATGCAGGTCATAAACAGTGAAAAGCGTTCAGGTGCAACGCTCTACGGCAAACTCTTTATGAATCTTGACGCTACCGTCAAAGGTGTCATGCAGCATTTCGATGTCAATGCCAACGCCTCTGTACTCGGCACTACAGATGTGACCTATATAGCTGACTTAGGAGCTACAGCTCTCGGCCAGCAAGGTATGGGTGACGTAGTGAAATTCGTTAATTTCAACGATACTCTGCAGGTAGCCGTAGCCGACACAATACAACCTGCTATGGCAATGCGTATCAATGCCGGTGTTACTATAAGCCCGGGTACACAGGTAGCTGTCAACATCTCTACAGCCGGTGC
>CAMWKC010000142.1 GCA_947174735.1 uncultured Porphyromonadaceae bacterium | reverse complement strand
TTTTGCGGGAACTGTCTGCTTCAGAATAGTCTGAACGTCATTACTGGCTTGTCTTAAGACAGATGGCTCACACCGGACCCGATACAGATTTCTTTAATCCGTTCATGGTCTGTACCGTGTGTGAGCCGTCTGTCTTATTTTCCTGCTATGGGTACAGTGTATTCGTCTCAGGAAGAGGCCGAGGAGTTCAACAGGCTGTTGAAAAGGGTTATGTAGGCGCGTGCGACTGTGGGGGCTGAGAAGCGGTCTTCGACACTATGACGGGCTGCAAGGCGACAGTCATGGCCTTGGGCGGCTGCCCAGGCTACTCCGGCTGCAAGAGCAGCTGCATCGGTTTGCAAATCGCCGCTAAATGGAGCGAGCCAGCCTGTGCGACCGTGATCGATGATGTCAGACTGACCACCCCGGTCAAAGGCTACAGGTATGCAGCCGTAGGCCTGACCTTCGACAAGAGTGCCAGGCAGCGTCTCATAAAGTGAAGAGGATATCACGATGTCAGCTTCTTCGTAAACTTCGCGTACCTTATCATCTCCATGCAACAGACCTAAGTGACGGTGAGCAATGGCTATACCGTCAAGAGCTGTAGCATCACGGACAGCGCCGAATGTCACCAGTTCAAGACGTTCGGCAAGCTGAGGATAGTCACGCGCCAGTATTTTTGTGAGTTCTACTAATATCGGTAGTCCTTTCACAGGGTCATCAAGACGTGCGGCTCCCATTACCATACGCAATCGTTCGCCTGTACGCTGCCGAAGAGGGGGTAAAGAGCCGGTAGGGAAAGCATTGGGTATCACGCTGACAGGAAGTGTATTCATAAGAGAAGAACGACGGCAGCAACCGGCAAGCCAGTTGCTTACAGCCACCCAGTACATCGGAGTATTGCCGTAGAGTTGTCGTTTTCGTTGCCAGATATTGTGCGACAAATCATCGGGCGAACGGCGTGAGCCTAACAAGGGACAGTCGCCACATTCTTTCTCGTAACGTCGGCAATCGTAAGCATGATGACACACGCCTGTAGCACACCACATATCGTGCATTGTCCACACTACGGGTTTGCCGAGACGTCCTAACTCATGTATCCCATGTAACGACAACAGACCCTGATTTATCCAGTTAAGGCAGACTATATCAGCCTCAGCCACCCAACGGTGGCGCCACAACGGCACTCCGTCCGAGGCAGTATCTATCTTGAAAAGAGTGGAACGGTTAAAGCCATTAGCAGTGAATATGCGCAACCGCTCAGTCATAAAGCTACGGCGCAGAGCTGCGCGTGATGCCGCTAATTCGATATAAGGTGAAGGACGCAATTTCTCAGCCACAAGCATGCGGGCATCAACCCCTTCGCCGCGCAAAGCTTCCATAAGCCGTGCGCTCACCACAGCAGCTCCACCGGTAGCGTCACTCTTATTGATGAGCACAACTTTCATGATTGTACCGGTCTTTCGTAATCCACAAAACGATAAGCCGGAGTCTCATTCTCACCGGAATTATCACAGGCCGTAACTATCCACTCCGAGCTGTCAGGTAAAGGCAGCCATGTGTCGGCTTCAGCACATTCAGCGTCAATATGTGTGAGGTAAAGATGTGTGACCAGATTGTATGCACGGCGATATAACTCACCACCTCCTATTATAAAAGGCATCGGCCCGTCGGCACACAAAGCAAGAGCGTCTTCAAGACTTGAGGCGGTTTCGGCACCTTCGGCACGATAACCGGACTGCCGGCTCACCACTATGTTACGGCGTCCCGGCAAAGCACCACCGGGAAGCGACTCCCATGTCTTGCGTCCCATGATAACAGGGTGTCCCATAGTCAGCCGGCGGAAGCGCCGGAGGTCGGCGCGTATAGGCCATAGCAACTGTCCGTCGCGACCCAGTTCGCCGTGTCTGCCTACCGCCGCAACCAGTGCGCATGGAGTCGATATAGTGTTCAGTTTATCCATGTGAATTTACAGTGTATAATAAGGACTATCGTAGGTTTTATGATAACAAATGTGCTGTAAATGCAACATTTTTGCATACTATAACTACTTTATAGTCCAAATATTACTTATTTTTCTTTTTTTAGTTACTATTATTTGTTAAAAGGGCTATTATTTTCTATATTTGCAACCCATTCGCTCTTTATGACCTGCAAGTATATGAACCACGACCTGTTTCAAAGATATGTGTGGCTCGTGAAGCTTCTGCGCCACACACCTCATCTGACCTATGACGAGATTGCGGCACGCTGGGCCGAGAGTCCGTTGAACACCGATAAGGTGCCTCTGCCGTTGCGTACTTTTCATAACCATAGATGGGCTATCGAAAGCTTATTCGGTATTCAGATATTATGTCAGCGCAAACGTGGTAATACCTATGCGCTGGCCGACTGGGACGATGGACTGCCGGGGAGTCTGCGTGTGCTGATGCTTGAAGCACTTGCCGGTTCACCATGGCCGGGCGACCATGCCTCACTCGAACGCCGAATAGTGCTTGATGACGCACCGGCACGTGAATCAGGCCTGTTGTCAGCAGTCGAAGCTATCGCTACCAATCACTCTGTTTCATTCAGTCATGAAGGTAAGCGTATCATGTTCGATCCGTACTGTCTGGGATTTATAGGAGGGCAATGGCTTATGGGTGGCTTAAGCCATGACAATAACAGAATCGTGACCATACCTGTGGCACAGACTACAAATATGACGGTTCTAAACACAGAATTCGTATATCCGGACGATTTTTCTCCTACCGAATTTTTCAAAAATCTGCATTGAAACAGCCGTATCTGAAAATTAATGTGTTTATACAGCCGCTCCCTCTGAATCTCGCAGATTCAGAGGGAGCGGCTGTATAAACACGGCACTATAGGTTAGGCAAGATGTATGTGCGGCCCTTCGGATTGAAAGGAATAACTGATATTTATTACTGTAAAACTAATATTTTTTACTGTAAAAGATGAAAATCTCAACGATTTTATGTAGATTTGCATTCGTATTCCCCGCTTAGGTCTGTAAGCCTATAGCGGAAGATAGGGGCAAGCTAAGCACATTACCAAAAATCAACCATACATAACCATTAATTCATACCAACATGAAACATCTCAACATGTTCATCGCGGCTTCAGCCATGATGTTGCCGGCAATAGCTTCGGCAGCTGACTATACGGTTGCTCCTGCGCCAGGTGTAGTCGATGAACTGACACAGTTCGTCATCACATTCGATAGTACTGACCTTGCCGAAGTCGAGCTTGAGTCAGGTTACGTGAAAGTTCTTAAGGACGGACAGTTTTTCTCGGGCATTACAAAGAAGGGTTACGGCTTCGAGTTCACCTGTACTCTCGATACCCCTGCTACAGACCCCGGTACATACGAAGTTGTTATCGAAAAGGACGGTATCTACTACTGGAGTGAGGATTATGCACACTGCACTTTAAATAAGCAGCCGGAAACTTTCACCTACACTATAGAAGGCGGACAGGCAGTAGCTCATTCATATACAGTAGATCCTGCGCCAGGTGTAGTCGATGAACTGACACAGTTCACTATAACCTTTGATCCTACCGATCTTAGCGAAGTTGAATTGGAATCAGGCGCAGTGCAGATTCTTAAAAACGGACAGTTCTTCTCCGGCGTTACGAAGAAGGGTTACGGCTTCGAGTTCACCTGTACTCTCGATACCCCTGCTACAGACCCCGGCAAATATGAAGTTGTTATCGAAAAGGGCGGTATTACCTATTGGAGTGAAGATTATTCAGAAAGCACTGTCAATACCAAACCGGAGAGTTTCACCTATACAATTAAAGGCACTATCATCGGCGAAGTAATATACGACATAGAATTTACTAAGTTCCGTCCTAACGAGGGTGAGATTGACCTTGAAGAAGTACAGTTCGACAACTTTGCAATGTGGACTGCAGGAGAAGGTCTGAGTCTTGCTGAAGGTGCAGCAATAACTATCACAGCTGCTAACGGTTATAACGAAACAGTTGATCTTATGAACCCGTATGCCAATTACTATTGGGGTACCTTGTCCAACATGATCACAGTCAACGGTATATATACTGTAACTATACCTGCCGCTACTGTTGTCGATATAGAATATATCGAAACAGAAGGCCAAAGCGGTCATGCAAATGCCGAAACGAAAGTTGTGTACAATGCGTTTAACGGTGTTCTTGCCGGTGAACCTGTAGTCTATGACCTCACTCTCGATTCAGTAAGACCGGCTGAAGGCGAACGTAATCTGCTTATAGATACTTTCGACAGCATCAGTCTCACACTGCCAGGTGATTGCGCTTTTGCCAACGATGTCTTTACTTTATTTATGGATGCACCGGAGGAACAGGGCAACATAGCTCTCGAATTTACTTCGTCATGGGGAGGTACAATAGCATATTTTAACGAACCTGTATATGATGGTGTTTATACTCTTGTTATTCCTGAAGGTATGTTCGGTAATACTGAATGGATTGCTGATCATCAGTCAGGCCACGCTAACGCTGAAATTACTCTGCAGTGGACTCTGACAGGAGGTATACCGGTAAGTGTCGAGATCATAGAAAGTGAAGTTCTGAACGGTCCTGTATATAATACACAAGGTATACGTGTAGCCAACTCACTGCGTGAAGCAGGTAACGGCATGTTTATCGTAAACGGCAGAAAAGTTATCAAACGTAAATGAGTATAATCTCATTAATTCAACCTAATCATAAAATGATCAGACAGATTCTTATCTCTACGGCTCTGCTCGGTGTAGCAGTAACAGCTACAGCAGAAACCAAGTACTACACCACCGACGAACTCAGCGACCATGTGGCTGTCTCTTCTAACGGCCGCTATGTAGTGGCTACAGCTACTGACGAAAGCTTCAGCTACATCTGGGATGAAAGAAATCCCGACCAGTTCGTACAGGTATTCGCTGATTACGGCAACAAAATCGAACTTTATGATATTACCGATGACGGTATTGCTGTAGGCGCATATTATGTAGAAGGCGGAAGCTATCAGCCTTGTTTCGTTGTGGAAGGCCTCATTGTCGACCTTCCGAATTCACCTATGGCAATGAATCTCAACTTTGCCAAGTGTGTCACTGCCGACGGAAGCGTTATCGGAGGTCAGATAGCCTATAGAGATCCCGACTCGGAAATAGGACTGCGTTACCGTCCGTGTTTCTGGCGTCTCAACGATGACTGGGAATATGATCTTGAACTTGATCCCGAAGTGGAACTTCCCGAACATCAGGGTTTCATAACCGAGTGTATGAATCCGGAAGGCACAGTGCTCGGCGGTCGTCTGTATTGCGCTGCAGGTTCGGAAGTGCCCGCTCTGTACAAAGACGGTAAGATGGTCTTCTGGAACGAACTTGAGACAAAAGTAGAACCTTTCTATTACAAAGGTGAAATACTCGGTTATTACGAGAATTACTATATCGACGGTATGAAAGACGGCTGCAAAGGAGATTATCTCAGCGGTGAGTTCATCGGAGCCGACGCATGGGGTAATTTCTACGGATACCGTACCTTAGTAGACTGGGCCAGTGAAGACGGCGAGGATTATCAACTGAGCAAATATGCCATCATTTATAATATAGCCGAAGACAATATGCTCGATTATCCTGCCGAGGGTCGTATCACTGCTTTCAGCACAGGTGTCGGCAACGGACAGTATGTGTTCTGCAACGGTGACCGTATGCTGGTAGGTAACGAAAACTTGGAAGAGGTGAAGAGCATCAGCGAGACATTCGGATTTACCAATGCCTCAACTATGACTGCCGTAACCTCAACTTCATCAGATGGACGGGTTCTTGCAGGCACTCGTCAGGAGATACACCCGGCTACAGGCGAGTACCTGTACTATCCGTTTGTCGTAGTACTTGACGAACCTTTAGTAACTAATCCCGGTGTAGGCGTTGAAGTTATCGCTGAAAATAAGGATCTTGCAGTTATCATTTCCAAAGGTCGTATAGACTTTGCCGGCGTT
>CAMWKC010000141.1 GCA_947174735.1 uncultured Porphyromonadaceae bacterium | reverse complement strand
GACATACTGTCATCTCCCCGTTCCCATGCCACGGCAGACATGGCGCTATCTACGCGCTCCATGCCTGCCGTGGCTTCATGCTTTATTCTCTTTCCGTTCAAACTTTTCATTGTCTATGATAGCCGCCTTTCTACAATATCTCGCTCTTGAGCTTAACCGCTCGCCTCTCACCGTTGAAGCGTACGGTCATGACACACGCCAGTTTACTCTATGGATTACTAACGGCCACCCTATGGACTTTGATCCGGCTTCAGTAACTGTGGCCGATGTACGCGCATGGCTTACCCAATTGGCTATAGGAGGTGACACACCGCGTACAATCAGACGCAAGACCCAGAGTCTGCGTGCTTTCTTCCTGTTTCTACGCAAACGCGGTGTTATTCTGACTAATCCGGCCGCTGACCTAAAGCTGGCAAAAATAGGTAAACCGTTACCGAATTTCATGCGCGAAGAAGAACTTGAAAAAGCTCTCGCCACCCCTCCTGCCGAAGGAGACATCTATCAGATGCGAGATTACCTTATAGTAGATCTTCTTTACAGCACCGGTATGCGGCGTGCGGAGATTCTGGCTCTGACAGACGACGATGTAGACCGAAGCAGCCGGCAGTTGCGTATCACCGGCAAACGACGCAAACAGCGCCTGATGCCGTTGCCCTTACCCCTGCTGGACCATATCACGGCCTGGCAGACACTACGTGATAAAACCTGGCCCGATTTACCGACTCCACGGCCGCTTATAGCCGGACCGCGCGGACAAGTCACGTATGCTGCAATAGGCGGCGCTGTGAAGCGGCTACTCGGCGATACATCATGTCCTAAACATTCTCCCCACGTACTGCGTCATTCATTTGCTACAGCCATGCTCAACGACGGAGCAGATCTCAATACTGTACGTGAAATGCTGGGTCATACTTCATTGGCGACTACCCAGATATATACCCATCTGTCTTTCGCACAGCTACGCGACAATTATCTTGAAGCTCATCCGCGTGCACGTGAACCATTACGTGACGACAGCAGTCTTGACTTTGGTTCTGAGTATGATGAAGAGAAAAATAAAGAGGAAAACTAAAAAATAGCAGCTAAATCTCCAATATCTTGTCCGATATATCATAATTTTGTGTTATCTTTGTAAGCGGTCTTATTCCCCGTCTCTCCGCGGCCTTCAGCCGTCGGGCGACCTAACGGTCTGTCAAAGGTCCGTCAACAAAAATAACCAACCCTATAAAATCACTGCTATGGAAGTCAAAATCAAAGCAATCCATTTCGACATCACCGATAAGCTTGTAGCCTTCATCAACAAGAAAGTCGACAAGATGGGACGCCGCAACGAAAATGTGGCTGAGGTAGAGGTGACTCTACGTGTAGTGAAACCCGAAACCGCCATGAATAAGGAGGCCGGAGTTAAACTCACTATACCGCAGGCACCTGAACTCTTTGCCTCGAAGACAGCCAACACTTTTGAAGAGGCTATCGACCTGTGTCTCGATGCTCTGGAACCTCAGCTTGAAAAGCTTAAAAACCGCTGACAGGCCCACGGTAACCATTCCGTGTTTCATTTTCTCATCACCGCAGGTCCGTGGCGTTCGGTGCCAAAGGCCTGCGGTTTATCAACATAACCACTAAGTAACACCTCACGATGTCACGACTGCTTGACCGAGTTAAGGTCTATGAATTCTCGAAAGTGTGCGATCCGCGTGGCAATCTCTCCTTTATAGAAGAAGGATGTCATGTGCCGTTCGCCATAAAACGTGTTTTCTATATATATGATGTGCCCGGCGGCGAGACTCGCGGCGGACATGCCCATAAAGAAAACTCGACTGTGCTTATCGCTGTGTCGGGCTCACTCGACCTCCACCTCACTGACGGTCGTGATGAAATAGTGGTTACTCTTAACCGTGCCAATAAAGGTGTATTGATTCCGCCGGGAGTATGGGATTCAATGCACAACTTCACAACAGGAACCGTATGTCTGGCTCTTTGCTCACATCATTACGAGGAGAGTGACTACATACGTGACTTTGACGAATATCACGCTTATGTGCGCAGTCTCGAACAATAAAACCCGGCGACCTTTTGTATCGCTGGCACGCACTAACGCTCCGTATGCCGAGGAGCTGCGTGAGGCAGCTGCCAGAGTCATTGACTCAGGACGATACCTGCATGGATACGAAACCGAAGCTTTCGAAAATGACCTGGCCTCACTGTGTGGTGTAAAACGGGCTATCGGAGTTAGCAACGGACTTGATGCTCTGCGTCTTATAATACGGGCAGCTATCGAACTCGGCCGTTTAAAACCCGGTGACGAGGTAATCTATCCTGCTAACACATACATTGCCTCAGTGCTTCCGCTCACTGAGTTCGGTCTGATACCTGTAGGTCTTGACCCTGACCCGGCCACATTCAACCTTGACATGAGCATATTGCCCGACATTGTTTCCGAACGTACCCGGGCCATCATGGCCGTACATCTGTACGGTAATCCTTGCTGGGATGCCGATGCTGCAAGAGTTATGGCTGACCGGGGTATAATGATAATAGAAGATAACGCCCAGGCTATCGGCGCACATACCGACACACCCGGACTAAACGGAAGCTATGTTACAGGAGGGTTAGGTCATGCTGCTGCCCATAGCTTTTATCCTACAAAAAATCTCGGTGCTCTTGGTGATGCAGGTGCAGTCACCACAGACGATAAGGAATTAGCTGATACCATAAAGGCGCTGGCTAACTATGGTGCTGATAAGCGATACCATAATATATATACAGGCTATAACTGCCGTCTCGATGAAATTCAGGCAGCCATGTTACGGGTTAAACTGCGCCATCTTGATGAAGTAACGTCACGGCGTCGTACTATAGCACGTATATACAATACAACCATTACCCACCCCTTAGTACAGACACCCGCTATGATGCCGGGATGTGTACAGGTTTGGCACCAGTACCCTATCCGTTCGCCAAAACGCAACGAACTCAAAGAGTGGTTAGACAACTGCGGCATATCTACCGACATACATTATGCCGTGCCTCCTCACCGACAGCCCTGTTACACTGACCGAGCTGACAAACGGCTCTATCCTCTCACCGATCGCATAGCCTCTCAGCTGCTGAGTCTTCCTATTGCGAATCTTAATGATGCAGAAGCAGCTGAAGTAGCCAAAGCAGTCAATGCTTTCTCCTTATAATTTCTCTTCAAACACATAACCGTGACCAACGATCAGAATACGAATCCAGCTCCGCTTTCCTCACAAGAGAATCTGTCACCCGTTTCCTCTCCAGAAGAAAATCTACACCCTCTAACCACTTCAGAAGAACAGATTCCTTCTGTTCCTCCACTGCCTCCGGCTCCTAAACGACGCCGGCCATTCATAGTATTATTGATATGTGTAGCTGTAATTCTGGCTATCGCCGCAGTCTGGATAGCTCCTATGTTGCTTAACGGCACACGGCATAGTGCTATAATACGCATACCGGCTAAAGCCGATATTCAGACCGTTACGGATACACTCAGCAAATATTTCGGTGAATCTTATGCCGATAAGACTGTAAGTCTTATAAAACTGAGCGGAGTATCTCCTGCTTCGCGTCATGGCGCTTACAATATCCCGGTCGGTACCACACCAGCCCGTGCGGCACGTCGTCTGACCCACGGTGCCCAGCAACCGCTTGATATAACTATCAACGGTCAGCGTACACTACCTCAATTAGCTGCTTATCTTTCAGGAAAACTTGACTTCTCAGCAGATTCGCTTATAAAAGCCGCTACCGATCCGGAGCTACTGGCTCAGTATGATCTTACGCCGGAACAGTCAATGGCTCTGTTTCTGAACGATACTTACGAGGTCTATTGGACAGTATCACCGCGTGAACTGCTTAATAAAATAGGCGCTAATTATCGCCGTTTCTGGAATGACAAGCGTCGGACCAAAGCCGGCGAGTTAGGTCTGACTCCGGCCGAAATAATGACAGTCTGCTCTATTGTAGACGAAGAGAGTAACAAAGCTGATGAAAAAGGAACAATCGGCCGCCTCTACATTAATCGTCTGAACAAAGGTATGAAATTACAGGCGGATCCTACAGTACGCTATGCCACGGGTGACTTTACGATACGCCGTATACAGGGTGTGCATCTTAAGACACCATCGCCTTACAACACTTATCTCAACAAGGGTCTGCCTCCGGGTCCGATACGTACCGGTTCGGCCAAGACCATAGACCTTGTACTTGATGCTGCCCCTACGGATGCTCTCTATATGTGTGCACGTTCTGATTTTTCCGGTTATCATGACTTCGCGTCTACTTACAGCGAACATCAGGAGAATGCACGTCGGTATCATAAAGCTCTTAACGCACGTGGTATAAAGTAGGTCTGTTAACATTCCGCCCAATCATATTTATCCCTTTCTATGGAACTTACCCTCATCAACCAATATCCTACCGAGATTGAAGCCAGTATAGACGCCGGTATGCTCCGCGCACACGGAATTGACGCACACATCGAGACCAACGGACTCTCAGGTATCTTCCCAGGTACCTCCGTAGGTGGTGCAGCGCTTTATGTACCTACTCCGCAGGTAGCACAGGCCGAACGTCTTTTACAGAATCATGGTGACGAATAAAAACTGAAATTCTGTATCAATCCGCGTGAGCGGCTATATTATAACCACCATTCTGATGTGTAATGAATTCCACTGTTAATAGCAGAGGCTTTCTGTCCTGCTGCCCTACCATATCGGCAAGATTTAAAGTCATAGTATTGTTAATGTGTCTGTGTATATCGCTAAGAGCCAATATATTCCATTCGGTATCTGTCGAGAATCATCTTGATGTTCACCCGGACACAGTACACCACGAAACTATCTTCGAGCATGATCCCGGCACAGCTTCACACTTTGATCTATTGCCGAGCCACTATGAAGAGGAAGGGTACCGCTCCTCCTCTCCGAATACCGATTCACACAATTGGTGGGAGCTACTGAAGCATAACCGACTGAACCTTAATGACAGTACTGTCGAATGGCCTCGATTCCTGCGTTTCTGTCTTGACGTATATAAATGGGGCGACGTAACTTTCAACTCCTACGATACTACTTATGTTGCAGGTACCGGACGCCGTTGGAAAACACGTTTTACCAGCGAGAATTGGGCTGATTCGTATGCCATGCATATAGGCAAAAATATGCCTATCCGTATGATGGGAGACATCTATAGTTCCATAGGTGCCTATCTGCAATATATGGCTGTAAGTGTAGGTTACTCTATTGACCTCACACATTTGATTTCCAACAAACCGATTGACCATAAGAAATTTGAATTTGGCTTCAATTGTGCGCGCTTCAACATCTCTATGTATTATCATGAAAATACAGGCGGTACATTCATGCGCAAATTCGGACAGTATAATAACGGTCATCTTTTTAAGCTCTCTTTTCCGGGTTTGAGTCTTTATAAATTCGGTATTGACGGATATTACTTCGGTAATAACCGGCGTTATTCACAGGGGGCAGCTTATAATTTCTCGAAATTTCAGAAACGCAGTGCCGGTTCATGGATAATCGGTCTGTCATACACTGACCTCAACGTTAATCTCGATTTACGCAAGCTCGATGCCCGACTGATGCCATATCTTACTGTCATGGCAGCCGATTACCGTTTTCATTATAATTCATACTCACTTTTAGGTGGGTACGGATATAACTGGGTACTAAACCGTCATCTGCTGCTAAATCTCACTGTCATACCGGCTATAGGTCTATCACACTGTTACGAGGATTCACTTGAAGGAACAAGTATGATGACCGCTATATCAGGTCGAAGCATGACCTCTCTGACTTACAACAAAGGTGATTTCTTTGCCTGTCTCATCGGTAAGGTTGATGGTAACTGGTACAAATCACACCATTACTCATTCTTCTCTTCCATCGAGACCCTCCAAGCCAACATCGGCCTACGCTTCTGATTATAGCTTTCCTCATACTCCTTCAT
>CAMWKC010000140.1 GCA_947174735.1 uncultured Porphyromonadaceae bacterium | reverse complement strand
CGTGTGTTATCACCGAAGTCAGCATCATCAGGCATGTCGTCAGTTGAGTCGTCATCTTCGCTATCACTGCGGACAGTTGTTTTTGCGGTAAACGAACCGGGACGCGATGTACGGGCTGCCTCACGTTCGGCATCGAGCTTACTGATGATTTGTTCTTTAAGTTCTTCAGCCAGTTCAGGATTCTCAGCTATGACACGCTTCACAGCGTCGCGGCCCTGTCCGAGTTTATTGCCGTTATAGGAGAACCATGCGCCTGACTTCTTAACAATGTCGTGCTCTACAGCAAGGTCAATGATTTCGCCTGCCTGCGAGATACCTTCGCCGAACAGAATCTCAAATTCAGCCTTCATGAACGGAGGTGCAACCTTGTTCTTAACAACTTTCACCTTAGCCACACGGCCTATTGAAACGTCACCGTCCTTGATAAAGGAAGAAGGACGTATTTCGATACGTACCGACGAATAGAACTTAAGAGCATTACCGCCGGTAGTAGTCTCCGGATTACCGAACATAACCCCTATCTTCTCACGTATCTGGTTGATGAATATACAGCATGTACGGGTGCGCGAGATGCTGCCGGTAAGCTTACGCATAGCCTGCGACATAAGACGGGCATGAAGACCTACATTCTTATCACCCATTTCACCCTCTATCTCGGCTTTAGGGGTCAGTGCGGCCACTGAGTCGATTACAAGTACGTCTATCGCTCCAGAATTGATAAGCTGTTCAGCTATATCAAGAGCCTGCTCGCCGTTGTCAGGCTGAGCTATATACAGGTTGTTGACATCTACACCAAGCTTCTCGGCATAAAAACGGTCGAAAGCATGCTCGGCATCTATAATAGCACATATACCGCCCTTTTTCTGAGCCTCGGCTATAACGTGTATAGCCAATGTGGTTTTACCCGATGACTCGGGACCGTATATCTCGGTGATACGGCCGCGGGGTACACCACCCACACCTAAGGCATAGTCAAGTCCGATAGAGCCTGTCGAGATGGTTTCGATATCCTGCACAGCATCGTCACCAAGACGCATCACTGTACCCGAACCGAAGTCTTTTTCCAGATGGGCCATGGTCATGCTCAGAGCCTTGCGCTTCTCCTCTATGTCGTTTATACGGCCGCCCGAAGGCTTGGCAGTGGTTTTCTTCTTTGCCATATCTATAATATTTTAGTTTTGATTATTATCACTTAGAAGGTCAGAACATTGAAATAATTTTCTCTGTTTTGACATTGCAAAGTTACAAAATAAACACTCTGATTCCTAATTTTCAAGCGATTAATAAACTTAATAATTCTTAACACCTATCACATTACTGCCAGATTATTGCAGTCATATTTCCCTATCTTCCTCAGTAGCCACATAAAACAGGGAGTGCCCGTCGTTAGAGGACACTCCCTGTTTTAAACGTAATCGGACAGGTTATTTATCCGCTGTTTAATTTATTCCGATCTTTATCAGATTGCGCTGAGGTTAAAGTTAGCGAACTCCATATCCTTCTGTGCACGGCTCTTCAGGTTCGGGTCGAGTGAAATAGCCTTGCTGAGGTTGGCAGTTACCTGAGCCTGATTATTAGTGCGGGCAGCGACGATAGCCATTAGGTAGTAAGTAGTGGCATTGGGGTTAGCCACAGAAGCCAGAGTGTTCTGAGCTTTTGAGTAGTCCTTGGCAAGAATCTGACCGAGAGCCGCATTGTTGCTCTTGGTGTTGCCGAAAGCGTTGTTTGCTTTGGTAACTTCACCCTGTGTCAGGTAGTAAACACCGAGAGCGTCGCTGGCCTCAGGTACACCGGCAGCGGCACCGATAAGCTCGTTGGCTTTACGGTAGTCACCGTTAAGCAGAGAGATAAGACCGAGGTTCATATCAACTTCCTTGCTGTTGGGAGCCAGACGTGAGGCCTTCTCGAAATCGGCTTTGGCAGCAGTGTAGTCACCAGCCTCATATTCGGTCATACCGAGGTTGTTGAAGGTACGGTAATCGTTAGGATAGAGCTCCGAAGCCTTCTTATAAACCTGCATCTTGCGGGCGTTATCATTGGTCAGTGTAGCTACATAGAGGATTTCGTCAACAGTCAGCTTCGACGGGTTGGTATCGAAAAGCTGAATCAGTTCCTCGTTGCTCTTACCGATAGTATTGATTGAAGCCATAATGCGTGAGTAACGCAGCTGAGGCAGAATCTGGTCGGCTAATTCGCTGAATACAGATGCAAGGTTACGGATCTCACGTTCACGTTCTTCAGGATCTTTGTACATAGAGAGCACACCGAGGATAAGGTCTTTATCCTGTATATTGCTCTTCTGTACTAATTTCTGGAAGCCTTCCCAGTCTTCGGGAGTGAATGAAGAAGTCAGTTCGCCGAACTCGGTGATTTTATCCTTCTTCAGCTGATTTTCCATATAGTTGGTAGTCACGGTCTCACGACGCTCGGCAAGCTCGGTATTGAAAGCTAACGAACCGTCAGGCGATGCGTAAGAGTGGATTGTGATACCTGCTATTTCCTTGTTAGGAGCGGCATTAGCCTCAAGCAGCTCTTTGTTAAGGTCGATATAATCGCTGGCAGCTGTCTGAGCCGGACGTATCACTGCCTGATTGATGAGGAAGTGAATATCAGCACTGTATTGGTCGTTAATGACACGCTGGAACTTGTCAGCTGCTATAGCCGGAGTGATTGTAGCAGCGCTGGCAAGAGTAGAAGTAGCAATGATACCGTTACCAACCTTAACACGCGGCAGACCGTAAAGCTTACCGTTCTGGTCTACCTGGAAGTCGAGGTAAAGGTCAGATTGCTCCATCTCGGGCTTATACTCTACATTGAAGGGTATAGTAACATTACCACCGTTCTTAAAACCTACTACCTGACCGTTGGCGCGTACATTCTCACCCTGTATGGTAACAGGAGTACCTGTTGTCTCACCACCCTGATATACAAGCACCGGAGTAGTTACGACCTTGGCATTCTTCACCATGAATTTGGCGGGCAGATTACCGGTAACAGTAGCAGGCACATTCATACCTACTGTCTCAAGGGGAGTGGGATTGGTCGAGAAGTAGTCGCTCTGAAACTGGCCCAGTTTCTTTGAGCAGCCTGTCATACCAACGGCAGCCACACCTAAGGCCAGAAAATACACTTTCTTGTTCATAACCTTAATTGATTGTTTTATAATAAAATAATGCTATTGTAACGTACGTTCTGTTTAATACGGCCGCCTCTTTTACTTCTCAGCTGGACGCCGCACTCTGATACGGACGTGTAAAGTTAGTGATAAATTGAAACATGAGCGTTATTTTTTAGCAAAATTTCACCTTTTTACCGCTCTAATATTCTTTCATTGGCTATTTCTTTACTCTGCTCTAATCTCCACTTTCTATTACTTTTTGTCACATCGTTATCTCTCTTTCCGAAGTTCTGTTTATCTATCTTCCACTTCTTTCTTTTCGATTCTCAATCCCAAATTCTCAATCATTTAAAAATCACCTCCCTAAACTCATCTTCAAAAAAAGTGTAAAAAAAAACACTAAAATATTTGGCAGTTACTCAAAAAAGCCGTAACTTTGCACTCGCAAAACGGAACCAACACCGTCATGCCATACAAACCTGACTCCGTGGCTCAGTTGGTAGAGCAAATGACTCTTAATCATTGGGTCGTGGGTTCGAGCCCCACCGGGGTCACAAATAAGAAGAGATAACTTTCATAAGTTATCTCTTCTTTTGTTGTTGAAGTAAATGCTTTAGGTTAGCAGATTTTTGGTACATAGTAAAAATTTAAGCAAAAAGTTTACATATTCTCATCGAACTTAAAGACAGCCAGCGCGGACTGCATTATGGAGTAGAAGAAGGGCTGAAATACCTTACTCTGGTATATTCATCCTGACCTCGATCATAGCAGGATCGAAACGAAAATCTATTTTATCTATGGACGGACCCAACATCATAGCGAAAAAGGAGAAATGGGGCGGAAATATGACTACTATAGAATATGAGTTCAAAGTAGTTAGGAAGTTAACCGTAATGTAGACCTTGGAGAAGAGATGGTATGCAAGCAGTCTGCCAGTAACTACTCCGACTCATAGAATTTGTGTGTGCAGCCACCTGTCAATAGAAAGAGTGCATTGATGCCCGAACTTCAATCCTTCGTAAGATAAAGTGAAACACAGGTCTTAAGATCAGCCCTTGACCTTGCACCATACAGAGGATAGTGAATGCGGTGTTCTCGATATGGAGACATCTGTGTAAGAAGTGTTCCGACAAAAGAAAAGATATTGGCTGAACTTATGAGATAGGTATCAATAAGTTTTACCAAGCTAATACGTTTTCTATGTCAAAAGTAAAAGAATGAAGTTTGAGAAAAATATAATCGGCTGAAATACAAACATAACAAAATTACCCGATTTCCTATGAACCAGGTATGAGCTTTCTTCCTTATTATTTATCTTAAATGAAAGAACCTTAGCGGCCCCATGCTTCACCCTTTTACTTACCTCTTTCATTTATTACCATCTATTCAGACTCAGTCTTTACAGACTCTTAAATTAGATTCCGTAATACTTGAATGAATAAAAGTGAGGTTACTAACCTCACTTTTATTCATTCAAGTATTACGGAATCTAATTCTTTAGATCAATCTTCTATTTTACCTTTTTTATTTTTAAGGCGAAGGTAATAACCGGAATAATCTTTTTTGGCTCCTTTGAATTTGGTATAACCGAGATCTCGAGCTTCCTTCATAGCAGCGACCTCTTTTTCGTCAGCATTAGCAATAAGTTCGTCTGCTCCTATTGTATTAAACCATACTCCGTTCTTTTCAACTTTAGTTGAACCTACTTTCTTATAACCGATTTTACCGTTTTTGTCCATGAACTGTTCCAGAATTTCATATTCATCACCTTCTGTAACACCTTCTTTAGTACCGATTTTTGCATATATGAAGCCATCGGCACACTTGGAAATAGGGACAGTAGTTCGGAATATTTCGTACTCAACCTGCAATTTAGCCAATGCCTTATCTATAGCACGTCCCGTAGCAGAGTTGGCAAGTTCGGCAATAGTTTTATTTTTATCCTTCTTAACTCCGGAGCGAGCCTTAGTTTGACCTACATATTCTAACTTACAGAGGCCTGAATTTATAAGGTCCTGAAGAGAGGCATTGTCGTTATAGAGAATTTTTTCGCCAAGCTGAGCATCGATATCTTCATTCCAAACTAACTTGTAAAGATTTGTGACAGCCGTTACTGAATAGGCATCTTTAAGAAGAGCATTAGCTGATGCCTCTGTAGCTTTCTTAGTACCAAAAGCAGCAAGTTGACCTAGGGCCCCACCGCCAGCTGCTGCAGCACCAGTAGCTACTGCAGCTTCAGCCAAATCTGCAATTTCCTTAGCAAGTGCTTTATTATTACGGAAACGGAGATTGGTTGCTACAAGGAAAGTATGGTCAAGAAGTTCAAATCCCTGAGCCGAGAGCATAGCACGGGCTTCATCGTTACCGGCTGCCTTTGCCAGCTCAGCTGCTGAAGCATTGTCAAGACCTCTTTCCAAAATAACATCTTCGTTAAACTTAGGCTGATGAGTGGCATCATAATTATACCATTTTGCCACCATAAGTGGGGCTACTTGATTCTGCTCTATAAACTTATTCATCACTGCGTGCATGTAGTCATCAACTTTCTCAACTCGAACTATTGACGAGTTTCCACCGAGCTGTTCTGCGGCAACAGCTTTGAGAAGTTTGCCTGTGCTTCCACCTTTAGGGCGAGCTTCTTTAGCCTGATCTTCAGAAATATCACTTGCCAACTGGTCAAAATCGACAATTAAGATATCCAAATTGTGGTTGTTAAATTGCTCTGGAATAGCCAAATTCGGGAAGACCAAAGCTGGGATTTCACCCAAAGAAGAAATATTGGTTCCCTGAAGAGCATCAGCATAGGCTGTCGGATCGGTAGTCTGTGCCTCTTGATCCAAACGGGTATTCTGGTCAGCAGAATTTATCAATACCGAATAAATAGAACTGCGCATAAATTTCTGATCCTGCGCCATAATGGTCTCTGACACTAAAG
>CAMWKC010000139.1 GCA_947174735.1 uncultured Porphyromonadaceae bacterium | reverse complement strand
AGAAAAAATGTAACATGTTTTTGCTCAGATAAAATAATATTTTAAAACAGCAAAATTATAAATTTATAATCGTTATCTGAGTTTTACGCCGAAGAATATTATTCAAATTTCTGTTGTAACCAAAATCTAACTTTAAAAATACTATTCATGTACTGTTCGGAGTTCTCGGGAAACGTCGACGTATGGAAACATTCGCCAGACAATACAATTGGGAGTTATATTCTGCAACGGACAGAATAAAATAATAGCAGTGTGAAAGGCGTTATTGTGATACGGCCACCGACTATACAGAGGCGGTAGCCGTTACGTTTCACTCTTAACCAAGTCACATCATGAAACCGTCAGTCTTTATCGCTGCTGCTCTCGCGCTCTCGTCTCTCACACTTCATGCAGAATCAGATGTTATGTGGGGTGTACGTGCCACACTTGACGTCAACCTGCCGACAAAGTGGAAAAGTAACGAAACCGATTTAAAAGTGAAGATGTATAAGCCCGGTTTCGGTGTGTCGCTCGGAGCGATATGCAACGTATGGTTAGGTAATAATTTCTATTTTGAACCGGGTGTCTCACTTTTCTACGACAACTACGATTATGACGATATTCTTATAGCAGATAATACAGGATATTCGCCCAAAGTCCTTAAATCACTGTATAAGGTCGGTGTGCGTGTACCCATAGTTACCGGCTATACTTTCGATTTTTCCGACACCTTCGGTATGTCTGTCTATACCGGTCCGCAGTTCAGCTATGCCTTTGCAGGTGACAACCGTATAGATAACGACAATCTTCTCGACAAGGATACAGACTGGTCACTATTCGGTGTCGGCGGTCAGCGTCGTTTCGAGATGGGCTGGAAAGTAGGCGTATCATTCCCTATCGGTACCTGGGCTGTAGGAGTAGAAGGAGATTTCGGACTGACTAATGTACTGAAAGAACATTGGAAATGCCGTGAAAACCGTGTCTGCATCGCTCTGACAAAATATTTCTGACCCGTCACTATCCGAAAAAAGCAGCCGTGACATGATTATGTCCGTCGTTACGCCGCCGTACAGGAGTGACAGGCATTTCGGGTATGGGCATCTCGTGACGGCTTATATGGAGTCCGATAGCACGTGTCATAAGCATATCGTCATGCGTTGAAGGTAGGGCTCCGTAACTACCGTTAGGCCGGCGTTCGTATGTAAGATATTCGTCAAGACAGGCTTCACAACGTTCCACATACAGACGCTCACGTATGGCACGGACAAGACCCGAAATAATCATCGGCTTCGTATTGACGTTGGTGTGAAAACCATAGCGCACCGGTGCTCCTTCGCGTATATCCTCCGGACGTCCCGAACGCGCATACAGATTGGCGTAACAACTGCGTATCTGATTAAGTATAAATCCCGACTGGTCTCCCTCTACCCAACGTTCCGAATCGTGTGTCTCAAGGGTGTTGCTTTCTATCACTAACAGCGCCTCGTCATACCACAGAGCTATCTGAGCCGATTTCCACGCTAACAGGTCAATATCGCAATGTCCGCGCCACTGTGCCACAATCTCCGGCCCGTGTCCTTCAGCAAGCGGAAGACGGTCAAATACAGCTATCACACTCCAGTCTGCTTTAGCTGAACGACCGCCTATATCCACTACGACTAAATAACGGTGTCTGACTCCGTTGTATTCCGGCATAACCCATACGTGAAGCGCTCCTGTGGGAGTAGCGGTGAAATGTATATCATCAAGGGCTTTAGCACCCCACGATGCCGCGCCGTCAACCTCACCTACCGCCAACGGCACCCGGCAGTCAGTACGCATGGCCTCAACTTTATAGCGGTCAAAGACACGTGCACCGGAATGAACGAAGGCTTCCACGTCATCGGTAGGATATTCGGCAGCCATCTGAGCATGGTCGCTATATTTGCTACGCTCGGTTATATACCAGCTTATAGCCTGCAAAGTGGCTCCGCGCTGCCACAGCCACCACAGATAACGCCCGGGCTGAGTGCGGCTGTCAGGCGCATAATCCTGACTACGCAATTCGAGCAGCTTTTCTGCCAATGCGCGTTCTTCCGCTTCAGTAAGCGGCAGGGCATACTGTTCTATCTGATACCAGCTCACAAACAGAGCCTCAAACTGGCTGCGGCCTGAGGCTGCTGCAAGATATTCGCGATGAAAGAAATTGCCGGTGCCGTTAGCTGTAGATTCGAGTACAATCATCGTCAGCGGTCTGAACAACACACCCGAACAGGCTGAACGCACTATATCCTCCGGCTTCTTGCCGAGTGTTTTCTTCCATATACCCACTTCCGACAGATGCACAAGATTGTAGTCGCCTCCGCGACAGGAATCGGGCCGTTCGGCCGTACCTACCTTTATCTTGCAGTCGCGTGCCTCAAGACGCACCGCCGAACGCGAACGTCCTACGGCTGTAAGACGACGCGGTACACGTGCCGAACGCTTTGTACTACCCTTACAGACTGTCTTTTCTTGTCCCGACTCCAGAAGCTCGCCGGGATACGCCTCTATCATGCGGTCAAACATATCACGTATTTCGTCAGTAGCTGCCGACTGGTGGGCTATGATAAGTGAATTTAGTCCTACGGCCTGCGTAAGCTGAAGCCATGCCATGTACAGCTGAATACAGGTGCTTCCTCCCCATTGGCGTGCTTTCAGTAAAAGCAGACGTATGGGTTGTTCTGCAGTACGCATAGCTTCGAGACGCTCCACTAAAAGCCGCTGCGGACGGTTGAGTTTGAACGGAATGTCAGCACCGCCTCCTTTAGGCTTTATCATGGCTACAGTGCCTGCCCAGTAAGCAAAATCGTGACGCAGACGCAGCCGATTGAAATCATCGGCACTGCAAATGCGCTTGTTATCATTTTCAGCCGTCGCGTTATAGGTGGCTACATCGGGATATGCAAACAGACAACCCCATTCAGTATCAGAACGCATAGACACTGGCAGACGGCATGTTACCGGCAAGTCGGATAGTTCCTGTCTGAGAGTCCAGTCAAAACGTTCTCCGGGTGCGCCGATACCGGTAAGCGGGTCAAACGTAACAGCTTCGGCTTTGAGCCGGAGTTGGTTTTCGGCTAATAATGCTTCTATATCCGCAGCGGGTATATCGGTAACCTGCGATTCCGTTTTATCAGAATATGATGTATTCATAGTATTATCGCTATATCAGAACACCAATATAGCCTCTTGCCACATCTGCTTCATGCTATGAACTCATAAACCCTCGCAGGATATATACATGATTGACGAAATTTGTGTATTTTTGCACTTATCATGGAATACATCGAACCTAAAGGCGCCACTCAGGAAGATGTGTTGCGCCATCTACGCAGCCGGCCGCAGGGCATAACCTTCGTACACGGCAAAGCAGGCTGCGGCAAAACCTATCTCATACGTCAGATTGAAAAGTCGGTTGAGGGATGCCGCGTGCTTGCCCCTACCAATCTTGCCGCTTCTCTATACGAAGAAGGTACTACCTTTCATTCCTTCTTCTACGGTGCCCTCGATGATATAAAGGAGGGGGCCCAGCAACCCGACAATCTTGATGAACGACCTCTGCCCGAACGTTTCACACAGCGCCTGTGGCGGGTGCGAATGATAGTAATCGACGAAGTATCGATGGTACGCGCCGATGCTCTCGAAATGATGCACCGTATACTACAGAAAGCCAAGCGCAACAGCAAACCCTTCGGCGGACTGCCTATAGTGCTTGTGGGCGACCTGTTTCAGCTTCCGCCGGTTGTGAGTGATTCTGCTACCGAGGCCTATCTGATGCAGGAATACGGCGGTGTGCATTTCTTTCACAGTCACGTCATACAGGCCAATATACACAATCTTCACTTCTTCGAACTGACCAAATCATACCGCCAGAAGAATGACCTTGCCTACGTCGAACTGCTCGATGCTTTCCGGCGTCCGCTGTCGCCTGAAGAGAAAATAGACCTCATCGGACGTCTTAACAGTCGCTTCACAACCGATATACCTGAGAATACTATCATCATAGCTTCGTCAAACGCTCAAGTCGGTGTGGTCAATTCAATGCGTCTTGAAGAACTGCCGGGCGACCTTCTTGTGGCCGATGCTCTTTACAGAATACGACGCAGCGACGGACCCGACGGTACAGGAAGTAATTATGTCAATCTATCACACACGGACCTTCCCACCACCGAACCGATAATCCCTATCGAAGTGCCGGCGTCTATGGAGTCTCATCTCGAACTCAAAGTAGGCGCGCGTGTGATGATATGCACTTCAAACCGGCGTGCCGGTTATGTCAACGGCGATTTCGGCACTGTAGTACGCTACGATGAAGAAGACGGAATTATGTATATCACTCTTGAGCGAACCGGCAGCATAATACGTATTCCCACTCATCCGAACGAGATGGTAAGCGAACGTTTTCTGATGCGTTACGACCGTGCCAAACACCGTCTGAAACGCGATTATCTGCTGCAGCGCACCGTACAGTATCCGTTGCGTCTGGCATACGCTTTCACTATACATAAGAGTCAGGGACAAACTTACGATTCTGTAGTGCTTGACCTCAGCAGTCATATCTTTGCGCCGGGACAGCTCTATGTGGCTCTGAGCCGCGTCAAATCGCTTGACGGACTCTATCTTACCCAGCCCGTTACTTACAGCGATATAATTTCCGACGAATCTGTATTCGATTTTCTCGACACTCTGCGCCGTGCTGTTACCGGTATGGAAGAAAGCACGCCACAGCCACCGCGCCGATATGCCCACCCTCTCTGTTCAAGCTTCACTGCTTTCGTGCGTGCTAACGAACAGGACCCTGAGACGGCTCGTATGCTCGAACATGTGCTGCAATGTTATGCCCAGCTCTCGACAGGAGGCACACCGCAGATAGCATCGGTCGAACTGCTTAAAATAGTTGATACGGTCTGCAACGTATATGTAACCGACGCATATACCGACCTTTTGGCAGCACATACTACCGTAGCACTCGACAGTTTTGCTGCCTGCGATGCACTGCTGAATGCTATTTTCGAAGTCTATACATCGGTAGTACACGCTCCGCGCCGTCAGTTGCTTGTGAGATAAGCTATCTTACTATCCCCAGAAGAAATATGCAGTCACTACAGCCGCTACTGCTCCGGATATGTCAGCCAACAGGGCATATCCGGCGGCGTAGCGTGTCTTCATCACACCTACCGAACCGAAATAGACTGCTAATATGTAGAATGTTGTGTCCGTGGAACCACGCACACATGCTGCCAAACGACTTACAAAAGCATCGGCTCCTTCGGCTTTCATCACATCAAGCATCATGGCACACGAGCCTGAACCGCTCAACGGCTTCATAAGCATCGTCGGCAGCGCACCGACCCACTGTGTGTCGATACCTATAGCGCCTACACCGGCCTCGACCCAGTGTGTCAGTGTGTCTAATGCTCCTGAAGCACGAAACATACCTATGGCCACAAGTATCGCTACGAGATAAGGTATAATCATGACAGCCGTTTTGAAACCCTCTTTGGCGCCTTCGATAAAGGTGTCATAGACATTGATACGCTTTCTGACTCCGGCACATATAAAAGCCATTATAACGCCGAACAGCAGCACATTGGCGCCGAACGTACTGTACAATTCCACTTTATCGGCCGGTAGTGTCGAGAAAAACCATACCACTCCGGCTACAGCTGCCGCTATACCTAAAAGCCACGAGCACAGCACCCTGTCGATACGTATATGTTGCTTTATACACAGTGCCACAAGTCCTACCAACGTAGCCACGGCCGTAGCTATAAGTATCGGAATAAACACGTCGGTAGGATTGGCTGCCCCACCCTGTGCGCGATACATCATAATGCTTATCGGCACTAAACATAGCCCCGAACTGTTAAGCACAAGGAACATTATCATGGCGTCGGTGGCCGTATCTTTCTGTCGGTTAAGTGTTTGCATTTCCTGCATAGCACGCAGTCCCATCGGCGTGGCTGCATTGTCGAGACCGAGCATATTGGCCGATATATTCATAAAGATAGCTCCCATTGCCGGATGTCCCTTAGGAATACCCGGAAACAGACGCGAGAAAAAAGGACTGATAAGTCGCCCGAAAAATTCGATGACGCCGCCCCGTTCGCCAATCTTCATGATGCCCATCCACAGTGTCAGCA
>CAMWKC010000138.1 GCA_947174735.1 uncultured Porphyromonadaceae bacterium | reverse complement strand
TACGTGCCGGTGCTTTGAAGAATATCTCAAATACTGATTTCAACGGCAAGCTGTCGGTAGCACTTTTTGATGCAGCCGGTAATCAGAAGGCTCTTCTGAACGACGGTAGCAATTTCACTCTATGGGCACTTCAGATTCGTAAATATATTGATTTTAACTGTACACTTCCTTCCGGTATATCGGTAGGAGATGGCGATGTAGTGCGTCTTGTAACCAAGTCTAACGACTCAGACAAATGGCTTCCTGTAGCCGGTGATCTGTTAGCTCCCGGTGAGATGCTTGCAAAGAACGGGTCCATACCTTACTTCAATGTCACCCTCCCTGCTTCTTCCAGCGATGCAGATGTCTCTGCTAATGAGCTTAGAGTTATCAAGGGTCGTGATTATTCATTTAAGGTAGTACCTAAGTCTGTTGACAAGGTGATAACTGTAAAGGCAAACGGTTTTATTCTTACTCCTGACGCTTCGGACAACTATAAGTTGGTTAACGTATTGGAGGATCAGACTGTAACCCTTGTAATTCAGAATGCTGCCGACGTACGTGAAAAGAGCACCCTCTGGCTTGAAGCAGGTAAGCTTCAGACTATGCTCGATGATAACGAGACTTCCTCAATCAAGGATCTAACTCTGTTCGGTACCATGAATGCAGAGGATTTCGCCTTCATCCGCGAGCGCATGAAGATAAATCGTCTCGACATTTCTCAGGTAAATATAGTTGCAAGCGGCGCCAATCCGGCTAATGCACTTCCCAAGAATGCATTCAGGGATTATCGTTCGCTTCAGACTATAATTCTTCCCTCAAATCTTACTACCTTTAAGAATGCTTGCTTGGGTAATACCGGTTTGACTTCAATAGAGATTCCGGCTTCAGTCGGTACTTGGGAATACAATGTATTTGCCAATTGTACTAACCTTCGTGAAGTGATTACCCGCCGTGCAGCTGTTCCTTGGATTAACTGGTGTGTATTTACCAATACTCCCCAGGCAAAGCTTGTTGTTCCTGTAGGGGCATCCGCAGCTTATAAGTCTAAGGAATACTGGCAGGACTTCAAAGAGATTATAGAGGAGGATCCCGTACCGGTTACAACGTTCTCCGTAACTGTAGCAGAGAAGAAAGGCTTGAAGTTCACTACCCGCACTGAAGGAACTAAGTTCAACAAGGGTGATATCTATGAGTTCGAGCTTGATACCGATGACTCCTTTGAGGATGCTACTATGATAGTATATGCCAACTCTACACGCCTCACTGCCGATGCAGCCGGTATCTATCGCGCAACTATTAACAGCAATACCTTAATTCACGCTGAGTTCAAGCATGCTCAGGCAACTACGGCCGACAATACCTGGAAACTCACCGGTGATTTAGGTGGTATAGGTCTTGTTTCAGAGGTTGTGAACGTTCCTTTCAACAAGTCGTTTGTCGTACGTGCGAATGCTATCAAGATTCCTAAGGGAGATGATGCAGCCAAGTTCTACGGTATGGTACTTACCGATAAGAATGGTGGTATCAAGGAGTTCATATCTTCGATCATAAGCAACTATTACAGCCGCACTGGCGAAACCCTTACCTACAATTTCTATTGTCAGGTGAAGGAAGCACAGATAAAAGAGGGCAACCAGATCCGTCTTGCCACTTCTTATAATAAGAAAGACTGGCAGCTTGTAGAGGCTGAGGCCGATACCATTACTGACCGCCTTGAGGCTGTCAACAATCCTGTGATCTACCATAACGTCACTATGCCTGAAAGCGTTACAGGTGCGAAAATCGAAGGTGGTGCATCTCAGGTAGTACGTGGTATGCCTTTCAGTGTTAAGGTTTCCGCTATCAATCCCGCACAGCGTGTGACTGTTTCAGTCAACGGAGAGACCAAGGCTACCAACGTAGCTGTCGCCAATGTTTCCATTCCGGCAGTGCTTGAAGACCTTGACGTTACTATCACTGTGAAAGATGCCGATGCCGGTGACTACATGGTATTCAACATACAGGAAGGTCAACTTGCTTCCAAGCTCGTTGACTGCCCCGCACGTGTCAAGCTCATGGGTACTATGCTTGTCAACGATTTCGATGCTCTTCGTGCACACGCCAGCGTCATCATCGACCTTGACATGGCCGATGTAACTATCAAGGGTGCGGCTATGACCGGTAACTCTATTCCTGAGAACGCTTTTGCTCCCACGAGCGCAGGCTCTCTCTCTGCACTCCGCACTGTGATACTCCCCAACAATCTCGAGCGCATCAATAAGAATGCTTTCGCACGTTGTACACAGATTTCGGAACTCACTATACCTGCTAATGTGAACTACATCGGTGACGGTGCCTTCTCTGCCTGCGTAGGTCTGAAGAAGATCATCGCTAAACCTAAGGTGGCTCCGACTTGCGGTAACATGTCTCCCTTCCCCCAGGATGCTTTCAAAATCTCTTTGGAAGTTCCTAAGGGATCTGAGGAGAGCTATAGCGTTCCTTCTACATGGTGGGCGAAACTCTCGCTCTATCAGGCTCCCGTAGAGCAAAAGGATTACTATTGGATAAAGGTTGACAAGTCGCGTGTCGCGGTATCTGGTTACAGTGGTGATCTCAATCGTTACGGTGTTGGTGCTCAAGATACATATTTTACTCTTTATCTTCCCAATTATCAGCAGCCTTCTTCAAGGAACAACTCTTATATACGTCCGGGTGTAGCCTTCAAACTCTATGATAATGGTGTTGATGTCTTTGCAAATCCGAGCATATTCCACTATGAGCCTGAAGCGTATTACAGAATATGGCCTGAACAGAACGTTAATATGACTGGAGGCCAGTTGGCACTTAGATGGGTTCATTCTGCTACTTCCGGTCCATGGATGCCTCAGAATCATGAGATTGAGTTATGGTTCTACTATTCTATCAACTTTGAGAATAAAGCAGGTGCCGATGGAATAAAGGCTCAGATTGTTGAGAAGCCAGAAGGCTGCGAATGGAATAACGTACCTATGGTCTACTTCAAGTATAAAGAAGGTAATTCTCCCTATCCGAATACAGAGGTCAAACCGGTTCTCTATCGTGAAGGTAGTGAGATAAAGTTCCAACTTACCGATATTCCACCCAAAACAGAACCTGTTGTCAACCTTATGACTAAGGTGATGACCAAGCCGGGTACTACTCCTGAGTATGAGGAAAGAGAAATGACGCTCGAATCTCAGAGTGGTGTATACACTATCCCTGCACTTGAAGGTGATACCTGGATAAGAATCTCTACCGTTACTCAATATGAGGAAGGTGATCTTATTCCAGCTGAAGCACTCAGCTCTTTTGATAAGGAGGATGTAGTAGCATTTACCGAGCTCGCTGTTACAGGCGAAATGAGCGAGGAAGAGTTCGAGATGATTCGCGACAACTTCGATTCGATTGAGGTACTTGATCTCTCTGGTATAGAGAACGAGTCTATTCCGGAAGGTGCATTCGCAGGAATGGAAAACCTTCAGGAAGTTACCTTACCTTCAACAGTAACTGAAATCGGCGCCGGTGCTTTTGAGGGTTGTACAAATATCGAAACCCTTACATTACCCAGTGTGGCTGCTATCGGTGAGGGTGCTTTCGAAGGCTGTACTTCACTCACAAGTCTTATCATACCTTCGGCCGGTAAGGCACCTGCCAATGCTCCTGCACGTGTGAAAGCACGTGTCGCTGCCGGCACTGCTATAACTGTAGAGTCGTTCAAGGGTATGAATCCTAACTGTCTCATTTATCTGGGTAGTGTTGATATACCCAATGCTGAGGAGCTGAATATAATTCTTAGCATTGATAATGACCGTGTCGCTGCTTCTGATATAAATCTTGACGGTAATTATGCATTCAGCGCTCCCGCCGGCTTCAACCTTGGTGATCATCAGATTTCGTTCACTGTTGATATCCCGGGTAGCCTCGACTCAGATGAAATCAGTGGTTGGAAAGGTTTAATGCTTCCCTTCGCTCCGACTAAGTGGAGTATTGATCCTGAGATTGCCAAGGAGATTGAAAAACGTGAAGGAAGTGGTCTGCATGTGTTCTCATTTGCTAATGAGGAATCAGACCTTCTTACCAAGCAAACCAAGTTTGATGCCAATAAGCCTTATCTGGCTAACGTAGCTGCTCCATACCGTAGCGTTCCTATTACATTCATTGCCTATTCGGCACAGAATGATACAATTTACGATGTACCCTCTACTCCCTTACCTGAGGAGACAGTTGCAAAAGGTAAGAACTTCTCGCTCTACGGTTCATTCAACGGCGAGACAACTTTGGGCGTATGTTATACTCTCAATGAGACGGCAAGCTCGTTTGTTCGTCCCGCAACAGATGAGAAGGTAGCAGTTTGCTCATTCGACGCTTATCTACGTGCCAACGATGGTATCGATATAGCTGAATTCGCTATTGGTGAACATCCTATCTGGGTATTTGACCCCGTAGCGACTGGTATAAGAGGTGGTAAACTCTATAGTGGTAGTAAGATAGAGATCGGTTCGGACACTAAGGGTGCTGATATCTACTATACTCTTGACGAAAGTGATCCGAGTGATTCTACCAACCCTGAAAGAAAGAAGTATGAGGGTCCTTTTGATAGAGAAGGTGATGAAATGAATGTCAGAGCCTTTGCTGAGTACAACGGTAAGGAGAATGTTTATAAATCTGATGTAGTTACAATCAATTATAAACTTCAGAAAGTTGATCTTGGCTATGACCTGGCTCAGAACTGGAATTGGATTTCGCATAACATGGAAAGTCCTGTTACCGTATCTGACTTCGTTGGAGGAGATAAAACTACTGCTGTGAACCACATATTGTCGCAGACTCAGGAAGTAATACGTGACCCGAAATACGGTTTGGTTGGTTCGCTTAAGGAACTTGTTCCCGCAGTTGCCTATAAACTCTGTGCTGACGAAGCTACCTCTGCCCGTGTGGCCGGTATCGCCTATAATCCTACTGACACAGTACAGCTGCATACCGGTTGGAACTGGATTGGCTGTCCTGTTGATGATGCAAGTCTTCTCGTTAACGATCTTCTCGCAGCTCTTGAGGCTGAGGAAGGTGATATGTTAGTAGGTCTTGAAGGCTATGCCGAAGCTGATGCCGAAGGCACATGGAACGGCGCTCTGCAGAGTCTTACTCCAGGTGTCGGTTACATGTTCTTCAGTAAGTCTGATAAAGAGTTTGTTTACAGTTTCGCTCCTGTGAAAGATACTAAGGATATGTCTGCTAAGGTTGTCAGCAATGCTCCTTGGGCAGTTGATATTCATAAGTATGCTTCTGTGATGCCTCTCACTGCATGTCTTGTGGCTGAGGACGGTAGTAAGATTGATGCAAGCGAGTACGCTGTAGGTGCCTTCTGCGGTGACGAATGTCGTGGCACAGGTGTGTATGTGAACGGTATGGTTATGATCAATGTACACGGTAACCCCGGTGATCAGCTCAGCTTCCGTTTCATCACTCCCGAGAACGAGGAGATACTTTCTGTATCGGAACTTGTCTTCGATGAGAATCAGCTTTACTCGATGAGCGCACCGTACGCTATCAGCCTCGAAGGTACAACAGTTGCCGTAGAGACAATAAGCGGTGCCGACTTCGAAGTGGTAAGCGAGAAGGGTACTGTTTCACTGAACGGCGATCTGTCGTCGGTAGAATCGCTTGAGGTTTACGACCTGGCCGGTCACCGTGTTGCGATGGCCACCAAGGTTAACGGTTCACATCTGAGCGCAGCCGGTCTTGAGTCTGGCGTACATATCATCGTAGTACGCACAGCCGATGCCTGTCTGTACCGCAAGGTGATGGTTAAATAAACCTCCCCTCCGCCTATAGACACTTCCGCCTTCGGGCGATAAAAGCAGAATGTGTCGGAACTGCTAAGAGGCAGTTCCGACACATTCTGCTTTTATCCTATATTCCCTGTAATCTCTTCCCTCTTCTCTCTTCCCTCTATACCCTGTATAAAATGCCTAAGGCGCCTGTCCTCACGGATCGGCGCCTTTGTGTGTTTTCCATAATACTTTCTAACTAACCTAACATCATGAAACGAAGAAAACTGTTGACTGTTGTATCAGTCTGTTTTCTGTCTTTATAACATCGGGAGAGAAATAAAAGTTTTTGTAAAGTCAGATTATCTGTCGGAATCTTTTAACAACACGGGAATGTTCGCTTCGCTCACCGGGAACGTCGCGGTGAGGAGGG
>CAMWKC010000137.1 GCA_947174735.1 uncultured Porphyromonadaceae bacterium | reverse complement strand
AACTTTTATTAGATTTTTCCTTATTTTGAGTCAACCTTTTTCAGACCAATACAGAGTGATTATCCCTTAACGGAGTTGACTTTTAAGTTCTGTGTTGTTCTGTGTTTCTGTTCCTGTGTGGTTCTGTGTCCCTCCTCACCGCGACGTTCCCGGTGAGCGAAGCGAACGTTCCCGTGTTGTTAAAAGATGCCGACAGATAATCTGACTTTACTAAAACTTTTCTCTCTCTCCCGATGTTATAAATACAGAAAACAGACTGATACAACAGCCAACAGTTTTCTTCGTTTCATGATGTTAGGTTAGTTAGAAAGTATTATGGAAAACACACAAGGCGCCAATCCGTGAGGACAGGCGCCTTAGGCATTTTATACAGGGTATAGAGGGAAGAGGGAAGAGATTACAGGGAATATAGGATAAAAGCAGAATGTGTCGGAACTACCTTTTGCAGTTCCGACACATTCTGCTTTTATCGCCCGAAGGCGGAAGTATCTATATCAGAGGTACGGATTATTTAACCATCACCTTGCGATACAGACAGGCATCGGCTGTGCGTACTACGATGATATGTACGCCAGACTCAAGACCGGCTGCGCTCAGACGTGAGCCCTTAACCTTGGTGGCCATTGCAACACGGTGGCCGGCGAGGTCGTAAACCTCAAGCGATTCTACCGACGACAGATCGCCGTTGAGTGAAATCTCACCGTCCTCACTTACCACTTCGAAGTCTGCGCCGCTTACTGTCTCTACTGCCACTGTTGTGCCTTCGAGGCTGATAGCGTACGGTGCGCTCATCGAATAGAGCTGGCTATCATCGAAGGTCAGCTCGGATACAGAAAGCATTTCCTCGTTATCGGGAGTGATGAAACGGAAGCTGAGCTGATCACCGGGATTACCGTGAACATTAATCATAACAACACCGTCAACATACACACCTGTACCGCGACATTCGTCACCGCAGAAGGCAGCTACAGCGTACTCGCTTGCATCAACCTCAGTACCGTTCTCAGCCACAAGACATGCAGTAACCGGCATTACGGAAGCATAACGGTGAATATCAACTGCCCACGGAGCGTTGCTTACAATCTTAGCAGGCTGATCCTTAGCATCTTTTACAGGAACGAAACTGTAAGAAAGAGTTTTGTCCGAGTTACTGTAGTACATATAACCGCCGCCAGCAGCAAGGCTTGTAAGAGTACCCTTCCATTTACCTTCTGCATCAGCCTGAACGTAACCTTCAAGACCTACTAACATATCACCTGCCTCAGCCTTAAACTCTGCGAGAAGGTCAGAAACGAGGAGGCTTGCATCGTCAACAGGACAACCGATCCAGTTCCAGCCTTTCTGCAGCTGTACAGGAGTTGAAGGATCAAATGCGAAACCATTTACATTGGTAGAAGTGACTCCGTCAGTAAATACCTTGTAGGTCTCAGCAGGATTAAGTTCCTTAAGTGTACCTATCAGACCAAGCTGAGCATCGCGTACAGTTTCCTGAGTCTGCGACAGTATACGGTTGACAGCAGGAGTAGCGAAATCAGCTACGGCAACAGCCTCTTCCATATTATGTGAGATCCAGTTCCAGTTCTGAGCTAATTCATAGTCAAGGTTGACTTTCTTAAGCTCATAATTGAGTGTAACAACCTCAGACAGCCAGTTCTTATACTGGGAAACTGCCTTAACAGTCATTGTATCGCTGATTCTGTTGAAAGGACCTGTATATTCTCTTCTTGCAGTATTAGCAGGATCGCTCGGATCACTTTCATCAACAGTATAATAGATATGAGATGAAGCAATCGCTTTCTTAGTCTCTGAATCAAGTTCAACTTTACCGCTACGATAGAGTTTAGTACCACTGGGACCTGCAGCAACAGGATCGAATATCCAGAGAGGATGCTCACCAATAGGCTCTGGCTTTATCTTATCTGTATCCACACCTTTGTTAGCAAGGAGATAAGCACCGAAGGGACGTACAGCCGCCTTATTATCTGCCTTAGGCAGTACGAAAGTGTTACCTTCATTGTTAAGCTCATAGCAAGTACCAATAGTAGTCTCACCGTCGAATGAACCGATAAGCGAGAAGTTCTTACCCTTGACCATAATATTATCAGTCATAGGAGTGATAGGAATTACAGCACCCTTGGCATAGAAGGTCACAGGTACAAACTCGAACGGAGCTGCCACACTTGCCAGATAAGGACGGTTAACCACAAACTCATTCTGTTCGGTCAGAGTCTCTGCCTCTTCATTATCGAACGAAACAAAATACGGCTTACTGCCTCGCTTGTTATCATACTCATATTCCTCACCAACGATTTTCCAATCTGTCGGAGTGAAAGGAAGAATAATACCTCTCCAGCCACTGAACTCGTCAGTACCTATACTACCCGGAACACCGATAGTAAACGAGATTGTATGGTCACCGAGGCTGAACTCTGAAGGTACGCTGAACGGATAGTCACCGTCAAGCACTATATCGGCAGTAGCTACCCAACCAACCTTATCGGTAACGAGCAGATTCAGACCCTCTACTCCGGTCATAGACTCACCGCCTGCATAGATAAGACAGTTACGGTTCATGCCTTCGAACGAAGCTGCTGTGATAGCAGTACCGTTAGCTACACGGGCACGTACACGTGCGGGAGCATTAGCAGGAGCAGAACCTGTACCGGCAGAAGGTATTATAATGCTGGTAAGTGAATTACAGCCCTCAAAAGCACCTTCACCGATAGCAACGACATTAGGCAGAGTAAGAGTTGTAAGATTCTCACAATCCTTAAATGAACCGGCACCGATCTCAGTCACTGTCTCTGACAGAACAACGCTGGTGAGATTTGTCATACCCTCAAAAGCGTTTTCGGGAATCTCATTACCTTCAACACCTGAAAGGTCAAGAGTCTCAACCGATGTGAATTTCTCATGAAGAGCCTCTAAAGCAGCCTCATCAAGTTCACCTGTAACAGCTAATTCAGTAAGCTCAGCGGCTTCCTCATTGTCTATATCAGCAAGAATATCGGCAGAAACAGCCTCACCTTCTTCCACATGTATCTGCAGTTCACCAGAAATCACTACCTCTGTGTCGCCTGCCAAAGCTGGAATAGTATATACGCCTTCCTGATCAGGAAATATATCAGTAGTCTGAATCTCATATACAGGATCTGTATTCAGAGTAGAAGGAGTAACCAGATTTTTAGTCCTCAACTGTACCGACAGAACAACATCAGCGGGAGGTGTCAGTTTTACCTTATACTCTTCATTTTCCTTATATACTGTCTTATAACCAGAACTACCAAAAAGTGACATATTGGCGTTATAAGCTCTGTTTCCGGGATTCAAAATCTCTGTTTCGACATCGCCCACGTTATCTACAAATGTTATAGGATAGTACAAAACGACATCAATAACATGATTCTTAGGATATCTTTCATGATTAGGGTTAGATTTATAGTAATCATCAAAGACAACCGAATATTGACCACTCGTAGATACTGTCTTTTCTACGTTATTATCATAGAATTTATATACTGCCTCGTTACCACGATATACTCCTGCTTTTTTAGCTTTATCATGAGTACAGTTTGGAAGTCCTACTGTAACAGACAATTCACTACCACTTGGAAACTCTATATTATCCGCAGTAATAGGTACACCCATTATACCATACTCAGTTATCAATACCGATCGGTATGGTTGACAGCTAATCCAGAAATAGCTCTTAGGATTTTGGGGGAAATTAAGTGTACTCCAATAATCCGCATTACCATAAGCATTCTCAGCACCTTTAGGCAGCTCAAGAGTAATATTAGAAGCATTTGAAGGGAAAGGCGACATATTACCAGTCCCAGGAGGTGTCAGACCCTGCATTATTATCTTCTTCAGTTCTCCACAGCTTGAAAAAGCGCCACTACCGACATAGTTTACACTTGCGGGAATAGTAACTTCCTGGAGGCTACCACAGCGTCTGAAAGCATAATCACTTATACGCACTAAGTTCTGCGGGAGAATTATATTTCTGAGAATCGAAACTCTACCTGACTGCTCAGATGCAAAGGCATCTGTCGGAATAGAATTCGCTGTCATGGCTGGACCTTTAATAGTAAGGTCAGAAAGATCAAGATCCAGGATTTTATCAGCGTACCCATGGAAAGCAGTAAACTCGTCTACAAGTATAGTACCTATAAGTTTCAGACGGTCAACACTACCCAAGCTATTAAAAGTCTCAGCGAGCTTGGAGGCCAATCCACTTTCCTGTACATTTAAAACGGTATAATCACCTTTACCTGCGTCTTTAATCTGAATAGCGATTTCAAGATCTTCCTTAACAGCAGGAATCGAAACATTAGCAATAGCTGCACCGTTTGCCTTAGTTTCGCCGTTGACAGTCAAAGTCACACGCTGAGCAGGCGAAGTTGGAGTAACCTTCAGATTCAGAGGCATACCATGTACTATTTCTGTAACAGCACCCTCTATTTTACCACCGTTTATACTTTGAGGCATGTTGACGTTGTGGTAAACGACAGGATTACCTAATGCACTGATACGGTCGGTAATACCGTTACCTTCAGCTTCAACGAGTGTCCAGCTCTTCTTATTATAGGAAGTGGCAAGACGGATTTCGTTACCCTCCTTTATAGAAGCTTCACGTACCTGACAACTGAAATTATAGACGATATTGTCCCAGTTACTTCCAAGATTGGTCATAATCGAAGATATGAACTCTTTGATACCACCATTCTTATCAGTCAGAACCATAGCATAGAACTTGGAAGCATAGATAGCATCAGATATCTTGATAGCGTTAACTCTGACATTGAAAGGCTTGTTGAAGGGTACATTCATCACATCAGTAACAATACCGGTACCGCCGGCAGCACCTGAGAGTTTCCAGTCTTTATCAACTGTTGTAGCCTCGGGTTGCTTAAACTCTACATGGAAAAGAGTATTGGCATTAACTATATGAGTATAAACACCGTTTTTAGCAGATAGACGTGTGCTGTTAGCATAAACCTCCATATTGGCATCACCGAGCGAATCATCACAGTCAACAGTGAAGCTATATTCTGTATTTGGAGCAAACTCAGTACCTTCGGTAAGAGGTGTTATATTAAGTCTTTTATCCTCCTGTAGAGTAACACGATAAGTGTTAGGAGTTTCATTATCTTCAGCCTTAACGATCTCTTTAAAGTCTGCCCAATATTCCTTTGCTCTATAATCACCTATAGCCTTATCAGTTGGTACAATCAGTTTAGTCTGAGGAGTGCCTGTGAACACACACCAGTTAACCCATGCCGGTGTGGCACGACGTACAGTAACCTCTTTAAGATTTCTACATGCTGCGAATACATTGTATTCCCATGTACCTACCGAAGCCGGAATCTCAATTGAGGTAAGTCCATCACACTGCATGAAACAGCCATTCTTTAAAGTGGCAAGATTCGAGGGCAATATGACAGTCTTGAGTGAATTGTAGAGTCTGAAGGCCTTTGCAGGAATAGCATTGGCAGGATTAACACCGCTTGCAACTATATTAACCTGTGAAAGGTCAAGACGCTCCAGCTTCATACGCTCACGTATAAACGTGAAGTCATCCACATTCATAGTACCGAACAGAGTGAGGTCTTTGACTGTAGCAGTAGCATTGTCATCAAGCATATACTGAAGTTTACCGGCCTGCAACCAGAGAACACTCTTAGACTGCACATCGGCAAGATTCTGTACATTAATCTTTATATCCTGATCTGCAAGTACGTTGGTAAGACGATAGTTGTTCGATGCATCGGGAGTAAGGATAAAGCCGTTGGCTTTGACAGTAATAACTTTGTCAGCCGACTTAGGCACTACTCTGAACGAGTAGTCACGACCTTTTATAACTCTGGAATCAGCTCCCTCTATATCATAGTCTCCGTTAGATGCCGGTACATTAATTGCAAAATAAGGTATCTGACCACCTTTTGCAGGCATTTCACCGGGAGCCAACACATTACCGTCACCAGCCACAGGAAGCCACTGAGATTCACCGGAAGCCTGTGTCACAAGACGGACAACGTCACCTTCGTTAACCGATACACCTGAGGGAAGCTTACATGAAAAATCAACATACTTGGTGGTGAAGGCATATACCTGCAGAGCAACGAGACTGAAGTTACGACCATCGTTCAGAAGAGCTTTCTGATTGCCGGCTGCATCAAAAAGAGCTACTGACAGCTTGCCGTTGAAATCAGTATTTGAGATATTCTTCAAAGCACCGGCACGTA
>CAMWKC010000136.1 GCA_947174735.1 uncultured Porphyromonadaceae bacterium | reverse complement strand
ATATAAAAACTCTGCTCAGGGTTATAAACTTGTGTCAGACCTACCGTTTTAATTTCAGTGGTAGGTCTGACACAAGTTTATAACCCTGAGCAATAAAGTCTTTTCCTGTCGGATTTATTTGTCAAATGAGAGTTTGCCGGTAACAATGTCATCTATCATACCGTCGTAAGGAGCTTGTGAAATAACCTTTTCATTATTGGCTCCTTCGTTTTTAGAGTAGAAAATATCGCCGAATTCAGCTACGACATATTTAGGATATGTTTCATATTTTTCACGGCTTTCCTCCATCAACGGAATAAAGTCGTTCTGATAGCGGACGGTGATTTCAGGATGCTCGCGTACCCATTTCGGGAAGAATATTACACCGTGAAGTTTGTTCTCAGCCGGCATAAAGTTCAGGCTTACATCGGTACCGGTAGGTTCAGTCCACGATACTTTATAGACACCGTCGGTAAGTTTGACAATATCTGCTTTCTGGTCACGTACCCAACGACCTCCTACCATACCGCTGTGGATACGGTAATCAACCGTATTCTCATTCTTTACATAAAATTCATAATTCCAGCCGTTGGCGTAAGTGTAGATAAAGTGAGAGCCAATAAATTTATCCATAACTGTTTGTTTTTATATTAGTTGTTCATGCGACAATTAACTTGTCTTTATATTTATAACAAACTCTTAAGCCAATTTAGTTGTGCTCTGTAGCTCAAATTATTGTGCTGTATAGCTCAATTAATTTTTCGTGTTTCCGAAGGTGTCTGTCCGTAAAGCTGACGATAGACTCTACAGAAATGGGAAAAATTTTTGAATCCGCTTACCTCCATAATTTTATGAATAGGCCATTCGGTAGTTAACAGTAATCTGCGGGCAGCTTTAAGTCGTCGTCTGATAATCCAGTTACGAGGAGAAAGATCACTGAGTTTGCTGAAGTCACGCTTAAAAGTAGCCACACTACGGCCGGTATAGTTAGCCAAATCATTTACAGACAGGTCATACATATAATTTTTCTCCATAAACTCCAAAATATCAAGACGCCAACGGCTGGTAAAATCAAACAATGAGGCATAAGTGCTCTCATCCTCGCGGAGCACCAAACGTATAGCTTCGAAAACCTTTATTCTTATCCAACGCTTTTCAAAATGCTCACCTGATTACCAATATGGTCTGAAAGAGTCAAACAGACTGGTCAGTAATGACGAACGTGAAATTCTTAGAAAACTGTTGTTACTTCGTACCGCTTTTTTAGGCAAATCTTTCTCGGAAAATGTCTTATAAAACTCAAAGAGCAAATGTCGTGGAAAGAAAAGAAATACCGATAGATGAAATCCGACCTCTTCCGACGGATAGTTCACGAGTGTCATACGATGGTCCTTGCGTACAAACACACATTCTGTTTCTCCGAACGTAGCTACAGGTTTACCGTCAAGGAGCACATCAAGACTTCCCCTTGCCACATATACCAATGCATGTTCACTGACATAATACGTACCTTCTCCAGCCGCTTCATGGTAACACGTGACAAAAATATCATCAGTATTTGGAGTTATCAGTTTTATCATATACAAAAGTACAGAAAAATCATGACACCGAGGATACATCTTCCGACCTAAGATTTTATACTCAGAATGATATTATATAATGTCCGGATAAACTAATCCTTACCTACCCAGTCTAAAAATAAAATATAGATAATATGATTGCTTTACCCAAAACAAATCAGATTGACTCTATCGTGCTTGCGAATTATATTCTCAAGCATTATGGGCCTATGTCCCATCTAAAATTACAAAAGCTATTGTTTTATTGTGATGCCTATTGTCTTGCTTATTTTGGACAGGAACTTATATCTGATAAATTTGAAGCTTGGGTTCATGGACCAGTCTGCAGAAAGGTGTACAATGAAATGAAAGGTGCATCAGTGTTGTACACTGATATGGCATATTCTTCTATAAATGGGATTGATGAAGATATTACTTTTGATCAATTAGCAATCGACGTAAAAGATTTAATTAACGATATACTCACAAATTTAACCACATGGTCAGGGATTGAACTTGAACGTGCAACACATCGCGAACGTCCATGGATTGAAGCGCGACATGGATATTCGGAAGCAGAAAAATGCTATGTTGAAATTTCCAAAATAACTACTCGCGACTATTACCGAATGCAGCAAGGATTATAATGAGTAAATTTAAGCCGTCTGACCGACATTCTTTACAATTCGATCGAGGCTCTGTTAGCGATACTGATAAAATAGGTAACTTCAAAATTTCATTAGCCTATTTTGATTCACTCCCTATGTATGCATCCGGATTTAAGGATTGGCAAAAAGCTGGTCTACTGAGCAAAGCTTTAGAAACTTTACAAGGTTATTGTAAGCGGCCCTTACGCCAACAGATTGATGGAGATAAATTTACAGTATATCCATCTTTCCCTCCTCCAGCCAAGACAAGATTTACTTATCCTAAACATATACCGGAAGATGCAGAGTGGGCAAGAATCCATATAAATGGACCTGCTGTATTGATTGGACATATTGTCGGTGATACTTTCTATCTTGTATTTTTAGATAAAACACATAAATTCTGGCTGACAAAACGAGCAACAGGAAAATAATACAAATGAAAGTACGGAATTATAAAGAAGGTAGAGTGACCCCTGAAAGTCTTTTATCAGACTTTCAGGGGTCACTCTATCTTAGGTTATTTACATCTTACAGAAACTATTCACTGGGATATGACTGTGCCGCCGCCGGAGTGAGCGCTGAGTACAGGAGCATATTGCGACTGGGCAGTAGCAATGCCGATGCTGTACGTGCCGGCACGAGTCACATAACAGTCATAAGTGACGACATGGGTGCCCTTTGGCAGGAAGGAGAAGAAGAGTGATACTTTAGCTGCCTGTGCCTCACGATAAGCCCAGAGGCCATCATTGCTTTCGTAGCCTGACAACTGGTCGGCCGGTTGCATACAGGCCGGAAGCTGGTCAGTGAGAGCTACGTAATCCATGTCGCGGTCACAGTTAAGGGTCAGTGTCACACGCACACGGTCACCGACTTTGACATCAAGCTTAGAGTCAGTCTTATTATCGGAAACAGACTGTGCTGCCACACCCTGTTGACCTTGGTCAAGACGATATACTGCTTTGCCTACACTAAGTCCTTCGCCAGCTTCAGCACGAACATCGTCCATAGGTTGCAAAGCACTTGTCAGCACACCACCCCATGCAGGACCGGATGCTTCGCGGCTGATGCTCACTTTACGACCACCGTCTTTACGTGCATCAAGCGGAAGGGTGACATCACCTGTAAGGCGTTCGTAGGGTGCTATATCCACAGGACGACCATTAACAGTGATTGTAGCCGGCACGGCCGAAGCAGTCCAGTCAGTACCGGTACCGAGCAGAGCAGCTGTAACAGCAGCCGTAGACTGCATACGTCCCCAGTCAAGAGCCTGCCGACTAAGTACAAGCCACTGACGCAAACGGTTGGTCATAGCATCGGAAGGAGCGACTATACCGTATGCTTCAAGCGCACGTGCTGTAACCAACAGAGGTGTCTGACCGTCGAAACCCGATGAGAGATTAGCAAAACAAGCTCCCTTTTCATCACTGACAGTAGCATACTGACGTAATGACTCAAGAATTACAAGCGGAAGTTTATGGTCGCCTGAACGCCATAACACAATAGCAGCAGTAGCTTTATCATAGATACCAAAGTTCTTCCACGAAGCAGCGACAGCCTTCAGGCCGCGTTCTTCAAGAGCCTGCCACTGTGCCGAACCTTTACCGACAATGCGTCCCAATGACTGACGTGTATAAAGATATGGCAACAGTACAGCAGGATCATAGTTCTTACCGGCACGCTTGGCTTCGGCCATAGCCTGATCGTCACAATAAGCCACAGCCTTAGTTACCATATCTCCGGCCTCAGCCTGCGACAGATAACCACCGGACAGAAGATAAGCCAAACGGTCAAGAGCTCGGCGAGTCATATAACTCGATGAAGGCATCTGCGGACACCAACTCCAGCCACCGTCAGCATTCTGCAACGAAGCTATTGACGACAACAGTTCACGACGTGAGGCAGCGTTAGCGGCAGTATCAAGCAATGTGCTCAGACGGCTCATACGCAATGTTTCACCTTCGGCATCACGTACCCACGGTGTAGCTTCGAGCGCTACGGTTTTAAGCGAGGCATTGGCTGAAAGCGGCGACTGTGGCGCACCATCACGCTGCCACAGCTCTATAGCCTCGCGTACACGTGGATAACGTGCTGCTAAGCCGGTCGAGAGAGTATTAGCGTAGAGCGCGTCGACTTTGGCTGTCAGTGTAGAGTTAGACGGAGTCATTATATCAGGCAGTGCCGCTACACATAGCCATACCGGATTATCGCAATACTGCAATGTCAGAGTAGCGTCAGCACCCACTTTAGGTAATGTACCGAACCATTGAGTCTGTCCCGGCTGTAGATAGAAACCTTCCGAATGTGTCACCATACTTGTAGCAGGATATACGGGCACCAACGCCTGTTCACCGTCAGTATGACGTCCGGCAGTGGCATAGACCTGTAAAGTCAGAGCCTGTGTATTGTTACCTACCTCAAGCGGCAGAGCCACAAGACGCGAACCGTAGGCATCAACCGGAGATGCTTCAAACTGTCGCTCAGCCACCACACGCCCGCTGACAGCATCAAGCCATACCATACGACCTGACACCATAGCTGTCGAATCAGTATTATTATAGAGTGTGGCTACTGTCTCAACCTTGTCACCGGTGCGCACAAAACGCGGTGCGTTGACACTGGCCATAACCGGTCGGGCTGCCACCGCTTCAGCTTTAAGCGTAGTGGTGTAAAGGCTACTGTCATATCCAAGCAACTGCAACTGCCAGGTAGTATTGAAATCAGGCACTTCAAATTCTATTTCCAGCGTGCCGTCGGCAGCAGGTTTCAAATCAGGTTTGAAGAAAGCCAACGGGTGTTCCAAGCCGCGCAATGGCGTGGTATCGCGTTCGGGACTGCTTGCCATACCTTCCCCCTTCTCGGCAGGCGCCTCATCCATATCGTCTATTGCATTTGATTCCTGCTTCATAGCACCCATATCAGCGGCAGCAGACATAAATACAGCCCTCTCTTCAGTCACCTCGGCTTCAGCCACAGCATCTTCCATAATACCTCCGGCCATAGTAGCATTAGTAGCCATAAGCTTCATATTTCTTGTGCCGCGTATACGAATCGGTGAACTGCCATACAGACTGTAGCCATAGAAATTCCACGAAGGCCATGACCATGAAGACACATTTTTCCAGTTGAAACGGTCAAGAGTATATTGCATATCGAAGTTAGTGACACGATTACGCAGACTTATCGAAGTCGGGTCAGGATAACTTAGCATACGTCGGGGCTCACTGCTCCATGTGAACGGAGCTAAAGCATCAAGAGCTTTATCACTCATGACAGCAAATACACCTTCTGTCAGTCCCACAGGTGAAGTGAAACGGAAACGTACCCGTTCCGTATCACCGGGTACTATACGGTCACGCCATGTCAGGGTCTCAACCGTCATACGGTCAGCGGCCGAAGGCGGCAGTACCGTCACACGTGCTGTCGAGGCATCAAGGTCATGTACACCTGCCAGATAAACCCAGCGACGTACATTATCGGCAGGAGCTTCAACCTCAACTGTGCCGAGAGTGCCATCGGATGGAATCCAGCGTACTGATTCAGTACCGTCACTGGCACTAATCACACACAGCAGCATATCGCCGGCATAGGAACCTCCGGCACGCAATCCTATCTTACTCTCTCCACGACCGGCTGTAATTTCTGAAGCCGGAGTCCAAAGAGGTGTGGCATAAGGCATCTTACGGTCTGATTCGCGCCATACTACAGTAGTACATTCGGCAGTAGCCGCACTGTCACCTTCAGCCTGAAATTTCAGACTGTAACGCCCGGAGGGTACAGAAGCGGACGGGAGCGTAAGAACAGGCGTATGACAAACACCTTCAGCAACTACCCTATCATCCGACATATCCGTCAACGTATAGCGCACATTGCCCTCGACATTACGGTCAAGCATATCGGTCAGACGTACAGGCCAACGCACTTCATCACCGCTTACTGTCGTTACTTCAGATACATTAGCACTTACACTGAGACCCTTCCCAAGACTGAAACGTACCGGAACAGCCTCAGCTGTCTCACCTGAAGGAGCTGTGGATACAGCCGTAATCTCAAATATGCCTCTTGCGTATGGTGTATCACGA
>CAMWKC010000135.1 GCA_947174735.1 uncultured Porphyromonadaceae bacterium | reverse complement strand
GTTCGAGACGCTGTTGTGCACGAAGCTGTTTTTTGCTCAATACACGTTGTTGCGGTGGCATCTGGGGTTGCAGTTGAGGACGCTGGGGTGCAGTCGGTATTGCGGGTGCCATTGTCTCAGCTACAGGTTCGTGGAGTTCAATAGGAGCTTGCGCCGCTGCTATAGCCGCTTCTTCTATCTCACGTTGTGAACGAGGAGTGAATGTTTTACCTTTTGCCTTTGAAAAAAAGGAATCAAGTGAAGGTTTCGAACTTTTTACAGGCGCCTTCTGTACCGGTCGTTGTGGTATCTCGGGCTTAGGTGTTGTTTCGGCCTGAGGTTCCTCTAGCGGTTGTACTGTCTGTGCCGGTTCGATTTCCTCCTTCTCTAAACGTTTGTCATCCGCAATGGTTATAGGTAGGAAAGGTGGCAGAGGTACATCAACTTCTGAAGGACCTATTATAACATCATCTGCCAAACCTTCCGCTTTTGCTTCAGTTTCTATAAATGCAGGAGCCGGTTGTTCAGGCTGTGGTGTTTCAGTAACTTTATCGTCATTCTGAGTGTGAGGTGTATCAGTAACAGCAGGGTTTTCGGCTGTGGGTTCCTGTGTTTCGGTACGTTTGGCTTTTGTTTTGCGCGTACGTTTTTTTGGTTGGGCTTCGGCGCTTTCCGGAGCTGCTTCGGGAACGACTGTTAACTCGGTCTTCGGCTGTTCGGCCACGCTTTCGGCAGCGGTGTCGGCAGCTTTCTTAGCAGCCTTTTTAGCACGTGGTTTTTTTTCTTTTGCAGCCTTCTTAGCCGGCTGTTTGCTTACTTCCTCCTTAGCGAGGTCTATAGCCTGATTGTCGAGAATGTATTCTGTAAGCTCGGCAGCTGAGGCGGAAGCTGATTTTTTCATTCCCATAGAGTCAGCGAGTTGCCTGAGGGCAACTTCGTCCATGGCTTCTAAATCATCAATGTGAAACATATTCGGTGATTATGTGGGTTTTGTCCTGACTTACACCTGCTGCTTTAAGCAGCATGGTTATGGGTCGGTTTTTAGTGAGAGGAATTGTACGCTTGTATGGGTGTCACCAACCATAACAGGAGCGAAATTGTGGAAAAAAGTGTGGTATATTATTTCATTTATGGTGTCAGGGCTATAGGCGAGACGGACAGAACTGTCCGAAGAATATCTCGATATATGGACCGGTGTAGGGCAATGGCCCTGACTTCAGCAATCATAACACCGGTTTTACACTACGGGTTTGGCCTACCCGGTGTATTTATGGCGCGAAGTTAAGCATAGTTTTGCAATTATGCAAATTTTTTGTTTTTCACACTTCATGTGAGATTATTGTTTGATTTGTCGTCAGGTGATGTAATACAAGTAGTTGTGGTCACTCGATATGCTACATTGCCTTTTACTAATTGATGTCGAGAACGTTTCAAGCCTTCGAGCCATATTATATCGTTGTTTTCAGAGTCAACTATTACCCGTAGTTGTCGACGTTGACTATCAGCCAGGTGTGCGTCTTTCATTATATCACTAAGTAATTGTGTGCCTTTCATACCGAGTGGTGCGATACGATCGCCGGGTTGCGGATAGCGTACAATATAAGTATCAAGAGGCTGAGGTAACCATACTTCAACAGGTGGACCCGGTCTTCGCATCAGCTTTCGGGTTTCATCATTCATCTCTACACGGGTACAGGTTAAAGGCTGTGATTCATTGTTATTACAGGGTCGGTCTATGTGTAGACCGTCTTTAAGCATTATAGCTGTTAGGCCGTCGGGTAATTGCCACCGCTGACCATTCGGTGCAGTAGCCGCTTTAGCCATTGACTGAGCCAGTTCCGGAGTGCCTTGCAGTGGGGTTATATATTTTAGCAGAAGAGTAACAGGATCGGCAAATTCGGTTATGGTGTCTAAAGGTAACAGGTTTTCGGTAGCTGTGATGAGTGCTTGGCTTATAGCAGCTTCTACTATAAGTTCCTGACCTCGTAAGGCAGATAGTGTACGTTGCAAGGCAGAGCGTGTTCCGGGCCAACGGCTTTCAAACAAGGGCAGTACTTCATGCCGTATGAAATTACGACGATAGTCAACAGTAAGATTAGTCGAATCTGTTACATAGTCCTGTGCCAGATCGTTAAGATAGGCAATGATATCCGCACGACTGCATGTCAACAAAGGCCGTAGTATACGTCCTGTGTCAGGCAGCATACCTCGTAAACCCTTTAGACCGCTGCCACGCAATAGATTAAGTAACAAGGTTTCTGCATTATCATCAGCGTTATGACCTGTAACTATACGTGCACATCCGTGATGTAACATTAAGGTGTCGAACCAATCATAACGTAGTCGACGACAAGTCATTTCGTCAGATTCTCCGGTAAGCCTTGATGAGGCGACATTAAAATGAGTTACTTCAAGCGGTACGCCTAATGATTCGCACAAACGCCGGGTAAATTCTTCATCTCGGTTACTCTCAGCGTCACGCAGATGAAAGTTACAATGTGCGGCAACTATATCACTGCCTATCGCATGTAATGATCGTAAGAGTGCCACACTATCAGCACCTCCGCTGATAGTGACAAGCAGACGCGGCTGATTAGGTAAGGTATTAACACATTGTTTTACCGCCCTTAGCAAATATCTTGCGGCCGGAGTAGAACTATATTTAAACTCTGACATTCTCGCTTTTCAATTTAAAGTATAGTTACAAATATAGTTTTTATTTTCCGTCTATAAATATCGATAATTGAAATTTATATAATTTTACAGCGTAATGTCCGGTCTACACCTTTACAGTATGACCGGACATTACGCTGTAAAACGAACGTAGTGAGATTGATATCAGTCTATATATACTTTGCGTACTGTACCGTCTGTATAATGTATGATATTCAGACCTTTTATCGGCGTTAGTATGAGTATCCCGTCCGGAGTGTAAATTGCATCTACTTTAGGAAGGTAGTAATCTGTTATGATACAGTCCGTATAGCTTAATCCCGGCTGACAGGATGCTACATTTTCCACATTGCAGCCTGTAGGGTCATCAGATAGATAAGTGCTTACGACAGCGATAATCTGAAGGTCACTCTCTTTCCATGAAGGGTCTATTTCATATTCCCATATATAAGAGAAACAGTCATCTTTCCAACTGATAGGCTCGCCCCATGTGGTATTTACTGTACGGTTGACATGCTGATGTACATAATCATTACCTGCTCCTGCCTGATGTAATGCTGGAATATTATTTTCCACTATATAGACTGTAATACGGCCATTCCCGTCACTAAGCACATTCGGTTGGCAACGTTCGCCGCTTACTACTATATGAAGTAGGCTCTTTTCTCCTATTGTAGCCAGATAGTCGGCTTCAACATTAACTGATACAAGGGCTGGTTCAGCCAGACGGTTATCAATAGTCTCGGATAATTGTTCTACACTTGACGAACAGAATACAGCCGAATTATCATTATAAAGGCAACGGTCTACCATGATACCTGGAGCGTAAGTGGCGCCGTTATTGTTATAAAACCATTCGTATTCAATATCGAAAGGCGTGGTAAGGAGATCGTAATGATAACCTGAATGGTGACATAGGGTTTCGAAATGGTCTTTATAGGCCGGATCAGCGGTAAGCTGATGCAGATAACCGCTTACTCTCGGGCAGTTAGGACAGTTTTCAGTAGTAAACTCTTCTACAAGCACTGTACGTGGATAGGCATGTTCCAAAACTCTGAACGATGTCGCTGACTTGTTATCCGTTAGGTCTTCATCATCTCCTTCGTCAAGTGTCGTTATCGTAAATTTTGCTTCTACCGCTTCGGAGTCTGAGATAGTTATATCCGGATGCATACGGAAAGCAAGTCTTTGAGTGACACCGTAAGGTAATTCGCATTCTACATGTGTACTGCAGGATTTGTCTGTGCCCTCTATAACGGCCTCGAGATTAAACCCTGTTACAGTTTGGGTAGCTATATTACGCACTTCGACTACACCACTTAAAGTACCATTGCTTATGATATATACTTTATCTGTCGTAACATTAAGCAGTTGCAGATTAAGTCGAGGCAGGTGGTCTCCGAATACCATACCTTCAATACACAGCGTTCCCTCATCGGAACGGTCTGTCCATTCTCCCTCCGTTCCGCATTGCACCCATAGTGATTCCGGACGACTTTCAGGAAGCGATGAGATAGCTCCGCTTTTGGCTTTCTGGTAGTAAGAGTAGCCCATATAAAAGCCTTCGGTGTCTTCCGGAATGTTGTAGGGTATATCAAGGTCTATAGTATTCCATCCTTGAGTATACGAGCCGGAATCAGCTTTACCGGATGCTAAATCAGGACCGTCAAGAGTTGTGCGTATCCATACCCGTAGAGAATCAACATTATGTGTAGAGCATATTGCGACCCGAAGACTCTCTATACGATTGCCTTCAACAGTACGTGCGTAGTTAGCCGGTATATGGAGAGCAGCGCTTAGTGTGGTCTCACGCACATTGTATTTTACTGTTGATGATGTGGACATCTGACCGTTGCAATAGCCTATAGGATATCCTGACACTTCCTGTGCTTTCGTATTGAGATAGCCTATAAGAACTGTTACAACGGTCAGAATGAATTTTAATTTCATTATCCTTACCGTTTACTTCATTAGCACTTTCTGTGTTGTACCGTCCTTATGGCGTACAATGTTGAGGCCTGGTAAAGGCTTAGAAATGCGCATACCTGACAGGTTATAGTATTCGGTCTGACCTATAGAGTTATTATCAGTGTTGATATTTTCAATACCGGTAGAGAGACCGTCTATTTTAACAGTCATTATAGCTGTATGGTCTTCCCAGTCATCGTCTGTATATTCATTTACAAAGAACATATAGAAGTCGTGTCCGTCCATATAAGTGAAATAGTCATCTACTCCGGTAGCTTCGATGCCCTGACGGTTGTTCAGCAAGTTGCCTTCAGAGTCGTAGATGCTGTAATTCAACTGATTGTGAGCCCACCACAGTTCATCTGCATAGACTACAAACCATTTATTATCCTCGAGTGGATATACAGCTATAGGACCGTATGAATAACCTGAGGCACTTTCCTTTTCAGCCAACAGTTTGCCATCATCACCCCACATACGTTCTCCGTAGTAATCCATTAGCTGGCCACCAAGTGCATAGATACCACTTGACATCTGCCAGGTTGTCAGAATAGTTTCTGTCTCGGTGTTAACACCGATCTTAGCATAATTGTGGTCATTTGTCTCAGTAGCTATTACATCGGCTGATTCACCGAATACAGCTTCACCATCAGCGGTTACATAAGCTACTACCGGAAGATGTGAAAAGCCACCCATCTCACGTGAGAAGGAAACAACCACCCCTCCGTTGCCATCTGATACCATACAGTAAGGGTCTCGGCCATATCCGTTATATCTATATGTGGATAATAGGGCAGGTTTATCCCATACAGGTTCGATATTACAAGTATAACGCATAGCTACTGTGCCTTCACTATCGGAATAGACTGATATGAAGTCTGACCCTTCGCTTTGTATGAGCTGACCGAAGAAGTCTTTTGGCTCGAATTCAAATGTACCTTCACTGCTTAGACGTGTTATCTGTGGTGTACCCCAGTCTTCGGCACTTTGCATCAGACAATAAGTGTCGTCACCAAATTGGTAGAGAGTAGCCGGATATTTATACTTCTCACCTAACTCAATACCTCTGTCACCCCAAAGCATTTCCTGATCCTGGCTGACTTTGTAGACTACCGATACATGACTTTGAGGGTTATCAAGCTGTTCTTGATCACGTGCATCCGCCCATGAGATTATAGCGTCACCTTCAGGGCTAACTACCATCCAGTAGTCAGCGGTCCATGAGCAGTTACGTACATCTTCCACCTGTATTCCTTCTGGTCCCCACATAGGGTTACCGTCAGTGTCGAGAAGTTGTAAACGTAATTCATAACCCCAGTTAGAACGGTCTCCGTAGGTGAGCCATGATACGAACGTTTTGCCGTCGGCAGTACGTGCAGTCTTCATAGCAGCTACTTCATTGTTGTCAACGGTCATCAGAGCGTGTGGCTCTTCAGGTGTGCCCCATTCAGCATGAGCATTAATAGGGAAGAGTGCAGCTACCAGCAGAGGTAACAGAGAGGTTGGGTAAATTTTGTTCATAATGCAGTAATTTAAAAAGTATGATTGGACAAATTTCGTTTGTCTGACCGCAAATTTCAAACTTTTGCAAAAGAAAAGCAAATTTTAGAGACCAGAATAATTACGCCAAATGTTTTTTACATGCTACGATACTACGGCATTTTATACATAT
>CAMWKC010000134.1 GCA_947174735.1 uncultured Porphyromonadaceae bacterium | reverse complement strand
AAGAAGGTCGTACAGAAGAATTACAAAATATTGTAACTACCCTCCGTGCCGACGGCATGACTGACGAAGCGATTGCTGTCTTGTTACACAAGCCTTACAAAGTGATAAAAGCTATAAAGTAGGCTTACCGTCTCCAAAATCCCTGATACTCCCTGCTTAATAAATTGAATGTCACCTGCCCTAAGGGGCTGTTCTGTAAGGAATGACCTTGACGTAACAGATTTCAGTTCCAGTGTTATTCTGTGTTTCAGTTCCGGTGTTGTTCCGTGTCCCCTGTGCGACGTTCCCGGTGAGCGAAGCGAACCGTTCCCGTGTTGTTCGTTTGAACCGACCTGACTATATAAAAATTTATATACGGGATTTAAGAGACGTTTTTATTCTGTCGGGAGTAAAACTCATACACATCTTATCTTTATATGTGATTGGAACGACACGGGAACGGTTCGCTTCGCTCACCGGGAACGTCGCACGGGGGACACAGAACAACACCGGAACTGAAACACAGAGCAACACAGATCTTAATACCCAATGAAAGTATTACTTAAACACATACCCGAAATGAGAGATACCTTTTGCAGCCCGCGATGAGGCTTTCCTCCGCCTGCAGCAAGTCAGCAAGATAGATTGGTGAAGAACGCGGGAGAAAGATAGGTGAGGAACAGCAGTTACGCTCTACAGTAATAAAACTGCGGGCTAAAGGAATTGCTGATGAGATGATAGCAAGCCTGCTGGATATGCCTTTAGTGAAGATAGCCGGCATTCGCTGATAATTTCATGCTAATTTGTAAGTTAGTGACCATAATTCTTAATAGGTCATGTAGCACATATATAATTGATAAGATACGGAAGATAACACGCTGGCTGCTTTCCGAGACCAGAACTATTATATATGGTTCGCAGGCTTGGGGTCATAATGTTATTTACATGCAATTTCGTTATTTAAACTTATCTCTATAAGTTAATAAAATAGTAAAATAATTAAAATACAGCGTATTCTGCAAAGGACAGTAATAATAAGATTTATAGTTCCTTAGATAAACTTAAGTCCCGCCAAATGACGGGACTTAAGTTTTATATTATAGGAGCTTAAATTCGGAAGATAACCCTTCATACTCTTCATTTAGTTATGAGAGTAATTAATCTGACGGTGTTCCGGTAAGACCTGGGCCACGCAGATTGTTAGCGGCATCAGTACGTCTAAATCTTACCTCAGCAGTGTTAAAATTTATGTTAGCAATTCTAACCGCAACGTGGGTATCATTCGTAACCGTCTCAATTGTACGGAAGCGGCAACGTACACGATGAGTATTTGGGCCCCCATCAGTATTTTCTATCAGAGTGCCATTGTCGTCACGAGCATCTGTCTTCAGGGGAGCATTATATTCTGTCCATGTCACACTCTTAACATATTGGATTCTGTTCTCACCATGATTATCCTCGAACAAAGAGGGACCCGGACTAACAACTATTGTACCCATTGGCTCGTTTTCAAGTCCCTGACGATCGGATTCTATAGTAAACTCTAATGGGAACAGAACCTCCGGTATATTGTCAGGTATATCAAAGAAAATCGTAAACTGTGATCCTACCTCAGTACCACAGAGACCTTCGTAGGTAGAGTTAGTTGTGCTCGCTGCATCAGTACCATGAGGATTCTTCTCAGACGGGTTATCCGGATTATATGTTTCCAGTCCTTTATATGTTTCAGGATAATTCTCCCAGATTCGTGCAAATTCACATAAGTTTTCAAACTCCCACTTAAGGTGTGAAACTAAAGATATTGTACGTCCCAAGCCTGTTTTGGTATTTACGATAGTAAACTGCTGGGTTTCAGTTACACTTGTTGGATTGTTACACTTGATTGTAACCTGTCGCCAAGGAGTATTATCACCGGGTAAGTTGGTATCCGTTGCACTGTTAGGATCCTTCGGATTAACACTCAAAATAACATTGCCGGGCTCCAGACCAATAAAGGTGGCCAAGTTATTATTATATGTACCATTATTTGGCTCTCGGATACCTGCTTTATAAGCGTAACGGAACACGATAGTAGAATCATTATCGGTTATGACTGCCGTAGTCAAGTTAACGCGAATAATGTCGGTGCCGTCAGACATATTGATCAAGTGGTCAGTATCAATGTCAAATGAAATATTATTATACACAGTTCCTTCGGCTGCTGCTTGTGACGTGGCATATCCATTTGTCCTTACTTCCTTGATTTTGAGAAAGTAGTTATAATTCCTAAGCAATCCATAATAACGGAAAATACCGTCGTTATCATTATTGCCCAAGTCAAGTTTATAGTAAGTCGACTCATTATCACCATACTTTCCTTTTATAATTATAAAAGTGCGGCTTATTGAAGTGAAATTACGTTCATATATGTATTTAGAGGGCAAACAAGTCCAATGTTTTTCCACCTCATTCCCGTCGTTATCTTTTTCAGTTGTGACGACAGTAGTCATGTCAGAAGATGGCACAGTAGGAATCAGAGCGGCATCACCTGATGTCACCTGATTAGCCAAGCCGGTATTTGCCGGCGATATGCCTGAATATTTATTGGCTACTGCCTGATAAGGAAGTGGATTATCATCTTTATCAAGGAATTCCGGAAATTGGCGGTTAGATGCCGAATATGGTGCCATTGTACCTTTGAGAGGCGTATTGACTATATAAAAACCTTCAAGTGTAAAATTGACATCCTCAGCAACACCTACCGTAATCTTAGCAAAGTTGCGCACTAACTTTACATTCTTTTCAATAAGTTTTTCTTTAAGATCGTTATTAGCCACCCAGACTTCCTCTCCTGTCTCATTACCATCATCATCAGTTTCTTTTTCTTTTGTACAATAGCCGACAGGAAATTCAAGACGACGCCAATAAGCATCTATGCCATCTCCATCTTCACTCATACCGTCTGCTACCAACCCGGGCATAACAGATGCCTCCACACCGTATGGTACCTGCAGATCTTCATCTGCCACGGCAACAAGATGTAATATACGAGCCTGGTCAGTTTTATTAAGCGTTACTTTATATTTTACCAATGAGTTATCAGCATCCACACTCTCTTCCGTAGCACGATAAACATTGGATAATGTATTCATTAACGGAGAGTTATTATCAACAAACTCAATAAGGTAAAGATGCAGGTTTTCAAGTGTGGGATTTTCCTGAAAAGAACGTGTGGAAGCCTGACGGAATCCTGCCACCTCAATAGAAGTGGAAAGTATTACCTGATCTCCGACTATACTTATTTCAGAATCAGATATCCGAGATGGTTGTAAACTCTCAGTATCCGAGCATCCGGATAAGAATATGCCTAATAGGGCAATTATTATATAGTTAAGATATTTTGTAGCCATTTTCTTATTTATCAGATATTGCTATTCTATATCAGAATGGTTTATCACCCCAAGTAAAAGTATACCTTGTCTCTCTATCAGAACCTTCTGAAACATTTGCCTTAGGAGGTAAATCTGCATCACCCCAATACCATTCATCGTAGACGAAACGTGCTCGATGACAAGAAGCATCCCCATTTGGGATGGCACGATAAGGTAATGAATTAGTTAGAGTGGCTTTTTCAGTTTCCGAAAGAGTCTTCATAGGTACATAGATTAAACCTTGTGCACACCAATACCACCAATTTTGATTATATGCACCAAATAATCTGGGAATTTTATATTGTTCTGAAAGCTTCATTACAAACAAAACCTCTCCATAGGTAGGCAAGCGCCATCTACCTGCCGGATATCCCATTTCTTGATATGCAGCTGCACGTCTCCGAGCAAGTTCACGATTTAAAATCCATCCGGTACCTGCATAGCTTGAGCAAATTCTAAATTTTGGTGCTATCGTCCGTTCGTGTGCCTCATCTTCTTGTGTAGGATAATAGTAACTCAAGGTTCTCCTACTACCCGAGCTACTATTTGCATCAGCATCTGAATATATAGCTTGAGCAGTCGTAAATCCGGAAGTAGGGACATTCCAAGATATATTGCCCCGACTTCCTATATATCTTGTACCTGTCCACGCAGCTTGCTGTTTACCCGTGGGCAATACATCATTAGGATATTCCGTACCGGTAACACTTCCAAGATTATTATTAATATCGTTTGAACGCGGATCTCCAATCCTGTATTCAGTATCTTGAGGTAACTGCGTTATAGTTATAAGATACGTATTTGGATTAAAGTTAAAATAAGGTGATTTTGAATGTAAACCAATAGAAGTACACCACCCGTCACGATTATTTCCACTGGGGTAATAGTATGTAACACTTTCACCGGAAGAATTACCATTTATAATAGTATTACCCTGTGTCCCGTTGAAGTCAAAAGCAGTTGTATTTTCACCACCATAGTAATTTGTAACTGTCTCAATATACATGCCAGGATATTGAGTAATAGTTATTGTCTCACTAAAGTTTGGAGTTCCTTGCATATCCTGATGCTGGACAGTAATGTTGAATTCAACTCTTGAATATTCATCATCATTAGGGTCCATTCTGAAATAGGAAATACTATCAATCACTATGTTCCACTCCTCGCTGTTTTTTGGCGCTCTATTGGCTGTGCCATTCTGACCCCAAGGGTCAACATTGGGACCATCATTGTTTGTAAGAGAAACCTCCCTGTCTAACCTATTATATGGAACAAACACTTTGAGATCATGTGACACAATCAGCTGATTATTTTCATTATCGAAGTCAGCTGTAAATACAGGCCTACCGGTTTTTGTCTCTGAATTCCGGTTTAATCGTGCATTCACTGTAACTGGATGTTCAAGACCTGCCTCTGAAAAGTTATAACGATAGAAGGTCATGGTCGCAGCCGTTACAACCGTATAATGGGATGTGTAGAACGGAATATTGATAGTTGTTTCATTATTAACCGTATAGTCGTTTTGGTCCACTACGAGGTAGCGGACATCAGGGATAGAGACATCCATAGGTGCTGTGCCCCATTCTGCTGCTGAATATTCCATGTCTTCAAGTTCTATAGGTTCGTCAGGAATAAAGCTACCGAGCAGACCCACATGAAGATAAACATGATATGACACATTGCGCACAAGCTTTAAATCTTCGGAAGAGGCGGCTATCACCGGAACTTGATAATAACAGGTGCGCCAGACATCACCCGAGGAAGTTATATTCCCGTCATCGTCCACTTCCACCTGTCGCCAGGGGATAGAAAGACGCATATAGGTAACAGCAAAATCATAAGGGTCTGATGTCCAACGATGAGGATAAGAATAGAACGGACGCTCCTGAATAAAAGGATAGTCTATCGTTTTATTAGGATCGTCAGGGTCTGACGGAGGATTATTGCCATTATCCGTATTTTTGACAAATGGATAATTGAGAGTGGCAGGAGTATTGAAAAAATCATCCTCACTCAGTTCGGCATCAAGATTTGGATCGAGAGTTGAAGCCTTAAGGCCGCCTATAAGCTCAACTTTCATTTCACTTGTATTGGGAATCCAGAAAGATGTCACAGGTTCACCGTCAACTACGACAGTCTGTTCCACCCGGTCATCAACATTCAAAGCAAGAGTTATTTTTGAGGCAGACCTTTGCAGCTCGATTTTACCGGATGCAAACACAGTATTTGGATTAGTAATTTGGTAATATGTTATTTCGTCATCACCATCCATTGCAAAGTTATTCTGAGTGCGCTGACTGTCGAAAGTTGAACCGATAGCCATCTTACGCAAATCCGCTACCGAAAACTCACCGGTCGGCACGGGCACATTCACCGCAGCGAAAGCATTACATTTTCCTCCCGCACCTGTCGGGAAGAGCTTGTTTTTAAGAGCCATCGTGAGGGGTATACGAAGTGTTACGCTCTTAACTGCATTGACACCGGTGAACACTTGAACATACGGTATTGATTCGTCAGTCGAATCGCCACCTTTAGGCCACAGACACAAGATAACACTTGAGATGCGGTTTTCATTCAAGGCATCAGCGCCTTCCTCAGTGTAGTCGGAAGAACGGGTACCTTCAATACAATTCAAGGTAATATTTATAAAATCTTTCTCCGGTGCGTCGGGAGCAGGTACTGCAAGCTCTGTAACGTCGTCAGAGCAACCCACTGCAAAAACAGCAGAGAAGCATGTAATTATCAAGCTAAATAAAAAGCGGTATATGATGCGAAACAAGGTAGTTTTCATATCAGTGTTTATCTCGGATTTTCAATCACGGTTAATCTGTTAATCGGACGATCGCCCTTACTACATGCCCATTCACCGATAACATTGGCAATAACAGGTGTGCCGTCGGCCAATGTTACATTCACCA
>CAMWKC010000133.1 GCA_947174735.1 uncultured Porphyromonadaceae bacterium | reverse complement strand
CTCAGTGGCCCGAGTCATAGGGGGGGGAGCAAACTCCTGTACCTGTTCCCGTTGAAAGGTAAGACGACGTGGCTCAACGGCTAACTGTGCCATATCCTCTTCATGACAGGCAGGGTGAGATGAGATAAAATAAGGAATAAGCTGTTGTCTGAGACCTTCTTTTTCGTTTATGTTGTCAAAAATATTCTTGAAGCGTTTGAAAAGATCGAACGAAGGTTTCCGCATACAGTCAAGCACACGTGGACTGACATGTTCTGGTGCTACTTTGAGTCTACCGCTGACATGAGAGGTAATAAGTTCATGCAGATATTCACGGTTGATGCGGTCTATATCATTTGATTTACCGGGTGCCATAGCCAAATCATAGCGTACGCCACTGCCGATAAATGATTTCTTTACACCCGGCAGAGCATCAACTGAACGATATATATCAAGTAACGGAGCATGATTATTATCCAGATTAGGACATGGAACAGGATGAAGGCATGACGGACGCCGACATAAGGCACAGACAGACATATCACGACCATGCATAGAATACATATTAGCCGACGGACCTCCCAGATCGGAAATATATCCTTTAAAATCTTCCATAGCCGTAATTTGTCTGGCCTCACGTAGAATCGATTGTTTTGAGCGGGAGGCTATAAATTTGCCCTGATGTGCTGAAATAGTACAGAACGCACAGCCTCCGAAACAACCACGGTGCATGGTAAGAGAATGTTTTATCATCTCATAGGCAGGAATTATTTTACCTTTATATCGCGGGTGAGGCAGACGAGTAAAGGGCAGATCGAAAGCAGCATCGATCTCGCCGGTTTTCATAGGCGGACGCATAGGATTGATACGTAGCCAGCGTCCGGCAGTTGACTGCCATATAACCGCACCTTCCATACGGTTTGATTCTTCCTCGACATGCCGAAAGTTAAGAGCATGAAGCTTTTTTGACTTGAGACACTGTTCGAAAGAATGAAGTACCACGTCGCCTTCAGAGGGAGATTCAGAAGTGAAGAAGGCTGTCTGCGGTACATCGGTAATGTGATCGATGGTTTCACCGCTGTCAAGGCGCCGGGCCAATTCAACTACAGTTTTCTCGCCCATACCGTAGGCTATCATATCGGCAGGTGCATCAATAAGGATAGAAGGACGAAGTTTATCCTGCCAGTAATCGTAATGAGCCACACGACGTAAAGAAGCCTCTATTCCCCCGGCAATAACCGGAACATCAGGAAAGAGGTCTTTAAGGATACGTGAATATACGATAGTAGGATAATCAGGACGCATACCATGACGTCCGCCTGCTGTGTAAGCATCATCATGGCGAAGCCGTCGATTGGCTGTATAGTGATTGACCATTGAGTCCATAGCACCTGCTGAAACACCGAAGAAAAGACGCGGTCGCCCAAGCTTTTTGAAATCGCGCAGATCATCACGCCAGTTGGGCTGAGGTACAATAGCCACTTTAAAACCAGCTGCTTGTAGGGCACGTCCTATGACAGCTGCTCCAAAGGAGGGATGATCCACGTAGGCATCGCCTGAAAAGAGAATGATATCGGGTTGTTCCCAGCCGAGACGTTCTATTTCATCTCGGGAAGTAGGAAGAAAAAGAGTTGTATCAGTCATGATTATTCCACAGATGCTTTTCTAACTTTAAGTAAATCCTGTAGAGCCAGCAGTTCATCACGTAATTGTGCAGCTTCGATAAAGTCAGTCCGTTTTGCCGCAGCTACCATATCGGAATTCACACGATTTATTCGTTTTTCTATCTCTGCTGTCGACATATATTCAGTCACAGGATCAGCAGCTGAATTGACAGTATGTTCCTCTTCTATATAAGGACGTGAGGAGTGTGGCGATTGTCTCCGCTCAGTAGATTTACGAGAAGTCTGAGAAGAGTGTGAATTGTTGTTTGGTTTGGATGAAGTATCACTATCGGCATAAAGTTCTATCAAATCAGTGGCAGAAGACTTTTTAATAATAGGACTTGGTGTTATGCCATGCTGCTCGTTATAAAGCATCTGTTTCGCCCGACGACGTTCAGTTTCATCAATGGTACGTTGCATACTGTCTGTAATACGGTCGGCATACATGATTACCTTACCGTGCACGTTTCTGGCCGCTCGTCCTGCAGTCTGGGTAAGAGAGCGGTGATTGCGTAGAAAACCTTCTTTGTCGGCGTCAAGTATAGCTACAAGACTTACCTGTGGCAAATCCAGACCTTCACGCAACAGATTGACACCTATAAGTACGTCATAGACGCCCTGACGCAGATCTTCAAGGATTTTTATGCGCTCCAGGGTATCTACATCGCTGTGTATATAAGCGCTTCGGACTCCCCATTTTATAAGATGTGCATTAAGTTCCTCAGCCATGCGTTTGGTAAGCGTCGTGACTAAAGTACGTTCTCCTGCCTCGACACGCTGTTGAATCTGCTCCATAAGGTCATCAATCTGATTCATGGAAGGTCGGACTTCTATCGCCGGATCCAGCAAACCGGTAGGACGAATAACCTGTTCCGTAAATATACCTTCGGTCTGCTGAAGCTCATAGTCACCGGGAGTAGCACTCACATATAAAACCTGTGGAGTGAGGCTTTCGAATTCATCAAACTTAAGAGGGCGGTTATCTATAGCGGCCGGCAAGCGGAATCCATATTCGACAAGATTCATCTTTCTTGAAAGGTCACCACCGTACATACCTCGTATCTGAGGTAGTGTGACATGACTTTCGTCAATAATGGTGAGAAAGTCTCTGGGGAAGTAATCGAGTAGACAGAAAGGTCGAGCCCCGGGCATACGACCGTCAAAGTAACGCGAGTAGTTTTCAATACCGCTACAATGTCCTAACTCACGAATCATTTCTATGTCGTAAGATACTCTTTCCCGAAGACGTTGAGCTTCCAGCAATTTACCTTCGCGGGTAAAAAAATCACATTGTGTACCTAAATCAACAGCAATCTGGTCAAGAGCCGAAGCTGTACGTTCGCGTGATGATACGAATATATTGGCAGGATAGATGTTAAATCCATCAAGGTTTTCTATGGTTAATCCTGATTTCGGGTCGATGGTCTGTATTTTCTCAATCTCATCTCCCCAGAATACAACTCTGAGCTGAATCTCTTCAAAGGATAACATTATATCAACAGTGTCACCCTTAACACGGAACTGACCGTTTTTCAGTTCTATTTCAGTACGGGAATAAAGAGAGTCAACAAGTTTGCGTAGAAAGGCATTGCGTGAAATACGATCGCCCTTTGTTATTCTGACTACAGTCTGGGCAAAATCCTCAGGATTACCCATACCATAAATACAAGAGACAGATGAAATAACTACTACATCACGTCGTCCGGAAAGCAGAGCCGCAACTGTGGCAAGACGCAATTTATCAATCTGTTCGTTAATCATCAGGTCTTTCTCTATATACTTATCAGAGGACGGTATGTAGGCTTCCGGCTGATAGTAGTCATAGTAACTGACAAAGTACTGTACGGAATTTTCGGGAAAGAAATTTTTAAATTCCGCATACAGTTGTGCGGCAAGAGTCTTGTTATGTGACAGAATCAGAGTAGGTCTCTGTACTTTGGCTATAACATTAGCCATAGTAAAAGTTTTGCCCGAGCCAGTGACACCGAGCAATGTCTGATGTGTGGCGCCGGCGTTAAGACCGTTGACAATCTCATCGATGGCTTCCGGTTGGTCACCGGTGGGCATATATTCGGATGTGAGTCTGAATTCCATGACTTTAAAGAATGATAAGAAAAAACGGCTTTGTGAGAAGTTGGGCCGGTAAACTGCAAATTTAGTAATAAAAAACAAGTCTTGAAAATACGTAGAAAAGAAATTGTATGACAGAGCTAATAAAACAATGCTCAGGTTGCCAGTAGCCAAATAAAACATTATGAAGTTGGAGAAATAAAATAAAGTGACTAACTTTGCAAAAGAGAAAAACATCATGTCGGCGCTCTGTCAAGCGAAGTCAAGACAGATGTAAAAATAATCCTATGGCCCTAAGGAGCCTGAAAACTTAATAAAAATGAGAAAGAATATTGTCGCAGGTAACTGGAAAATGAACACCACCGTAGAGGAAGGTGTGGAGCTTGCAAGCGAAGTCAACGACCTCCTGAAGGGGAAGAAGGCAAATTGCGAAGTAGTTGTATGTGTGCCTTTCACCCATCTTGTGCCTGTTCACGGTGTCATAGATGAGGGTGTCATGGGTCTTGGAGCTGAGAATTGCTCAGAACATGATAAAGGAGCCTATACCGGTGAGGTCAGTGCGGCTATGGTCAAGTCTACCGGTGCCAGTCATGTTATTTTAGGTCATAGCGAACGCCGTCAGTATTTCGGCGAAAACAATGCTCAGTTGTTGGCAAAAACAAAACAGGCTCTTGCTAATGATCTAACTCCGATATTTTGTGTAGGCGAGGTGCTTGAGGAGCGTGAAAACGGTAGCTATAATGACGTAGTCAAAGGTCAGGTAGAAGCTCTGTTTGAACTGAGCCCAAAAGATTTTTCGAAAATTGTTATAGCATACGAACCTGTATGGGCAATCGGTACAGGCAAGACTGCTACCGCCGATCAGGCACAGGATATGCATGCTCATATACGTAAGGTAATTGAGGATAAGTACGGTAAAGAAATAGCAGATAATACTTCAATACTATACGGCGGTAGTTGCAAACCTTCGAATGCTAAAGAACTATTTGCAAAGCCTGATGTTGACGGCGGTCTTATCGGTGGAGCTGCTCTTAAGGCTGATAGCTTCATGGGTATCATCGAGGCTTTCGACTAATTCACTATAGGCAATTTTAAACAATAAAAAATCATACAATGTATGCTGTGTGGGAAGTATGTCTTTCCGCACAGCATTCAAATGTTTTCGTACGTAAGGTATGCCATATAAAATAAAGTTATTCATTATCGCCGTGCTGACGGGAGTGTTATTTAGCATTTCCACAGCCAACGCCGAGGTCGAGCCCGCGACCTCATCAACTATCATAGAGGAGATCGAGTCGGGATCGGAAGGTAGAATAACCATCGACATACCACCCGCCATACTCCGGCTGATACTTGATGAACCCGTCAAGGAGGCGCCGACTCAGGAAGGTCCTGTCTTACATCACGGAGTGAATAAGATGAGCGGATATCGTATTCAGGTGTTCAGTGACGGACGTAATCAACATTCGCTTGAGTCGCGTGCTAAAGCACGCGGAGCAGCTATATTGGCTAAATTTCCGAAATATCGTGGTCAGATATACAGTTATTCGGAATCACCTAACTGGTATACCCGAGTAGGTAATTTCCAGACATCTGGCGAAGCCTCGGAGGCTTTAAGCGAACTGAAACGGGCATTCCCTGGATTTGCTTCGGAAATGCGTGTAGTCAAGACACAGATAATAGTGATAAAGTGATTTCCCTGACTGTGATACAGTACAGCCAAAAGGAACTTACAACATACATATCAACAGCAGTGGCAAGAACAGAAGAGCACCAGGAGCAGCTTATAGCACAATTGGCTGCCCATTATCGTGAGATATTGCGCCTTATAGGGGAAAATCCTGAACGGGAAGGTCTGCTGAAGACTCCCGAACGGGCAGCAAAGGCACTGGTAGATATTACGGTAGGTTATCGTCAGAATCCTATTGACATAGTAAAACAGGCTATCTTTGAATATGAAGGTTCAAAGATGATAATAGTCAAAGATATAGAATTTTACAGCATGTGTGAGCATCATATATTGCCCTTCTTCGGGAGTGTTTCGATAGGCTATCTTCCTAAAGGTAAGATGATAGGCCTCTCCAAACTCGCAAGATTGGTGGATCATCATGCTCGTAAGCTTCAGGTGCAGGAACGTCTGACGTCTGATGTGTGCCGTACACTGAGCGAGGCATTTCCTAATGAAGGAGTAATAGTACTGTGTAAAGCAGGTCATCTATGTATGAAGATGCGGGGAGTTGAAAAACAGGAATCTACCACAACTACCATAGAGTATAGCGGACGTTTTATAAATGATGAGTCATTGAGAGAAGAATTTTTACGTTTACTCAAGGCCTAAAAATACAGCTTTAGAATAATATAATATTCAAAGGCCTAAAAAATTACAGGTCTTAAATAATCATAAAGCCGAGACGCACGATTGATACGTCCCGGCTTTAGTGATAAATATTATCAGAGAATATAAATATTAATCTAACATCTCTTTTTCACCATCTTTGATTGCTTTGCGACCCTCTTCAATCTTCTCAAAGCCTTTGCGCAGATGACATACACGGTGCAGTATCTTACAAGTCAGTACCAAAATGGCAGTAGACATGGCTAAATGAAGAACGTGAGGAGCGATTTC
>CAMWKC010000132.1 GCA_947174735.1 uncultured Porphyromonadaceae bacterium | reverse complement strand
TGACACTCATAGTCGTGGTACTATCAGAAAACCGTAATCCCATCCGGTCACTGGCCTGGGTGCTTGCGCTTGTGTTTCTGCCGGGAGTGGGATTACTATTTTATCTCTTCTTCGGACGCAGCATGAAGGGACGCCACATGATAACGCGCCACAACAAACGTAAGCTGATGCGTCATCATCTTTCACCTCCTGTTGATCTGAATATTCTCGAATTGCCGCCTTCACGACGACAGTTAGTGAAAATGGCACGTCAGTTGTGTCACGCCCCACTGACTCTTAATAATACTATCGAGGTCTTTACAGACGGCGTGGCCAAGTTTGACAGTCTGAAGCGTGACCTCCGTGAAGCACAAAAGTCAATACTACTACAATATTACATATTTCAAGACGATAAATTAGGCAACGAAATAGCCGATATACTGATAGAACGTGCACAGGCCGGGGTCACAGTTAAAGTCATCTACGACCACGTAGGTTCGTTTGGAGCAAGCCGTTCGTTTTTCAAGCGTATGAAAGCTGCCGGAATTGATACACACCCTTTTTTCCGGGTTACTTTCCCGCAGTTGGCTAACCGTATAAACTGGCGTAATCACCGTAAACTTGTTGTAATAGACGGCGCCGTAGGCTATATCGGCGGCATGAATATAGCTGACCGTTACTTAGGTACTCCTCCGCCTAAAGGATTGAAACGCCGTCGCGAGGAAAAACGTCGTGCCGAGGGAGGCGTATGGCGTGATACTCATTTCCGACTTACCGGAGATATTGTCGAATCATTGGTCTACTCCTTTGCTATCGACTGGAATTTCATGAAAAAGACGCCGCGTCTCGTCGCACCGCACTGCGAACCGTCGCCCAACCGTAATAACGTAGGCGTACAGATGGTAGCCAGCGGACCTATGGAACCATACGATAATCTGTCGATGGTGTTTCTGAAAGCCATAACATGTGCCCGCCGTTCGGTCTATATACAGACGCCTTACTTCCTTCCTACCGAAAGTCTGTTGCGGGCGCTTGAAATCGCAGCCATGAGTCAGGTAGACGTGCGTATTATGATGCCGGAACGCAGCGACTCCTACATGCTCCAGTTAGCCTCCTATTCATACGTCACACAATGTCTCCGTGCAGGTATAAAAGTCTACTTCTACGAACCCGGTATGCTACATGCCAAGGTAATAGTCATTGATGACGACCTTGTAACAGCCGGCTCGACCAACTTCGACTTCCGCAGTCTCGAAAACAACTTTGAATGTAACCTCGTGGTCTACGACCCGGCATTCAACGCACGTATGCGAGACATATTCTTCACCGATCTCCGCCACTGCCGCAAAATCACCCTCACCGAATGGCACCGCCGTCCCCGCCTGCAACGCGCCCTCGAATCCCTCGTCCGTCTCCTCGCCCCTATCCTCTGACTTTGAGTAACGATGTGAGGAAAAAGCAAACCGGCCCGCAGCACAGAGCTGTCGGGCCGGTCTTCGTTAAAGAGGGAGTCTGTCACAGACTTCCGGGAATCGATTTATTTGAGGTGAAGTTTGTACTGACGGTTGCCTGTCTTGGTATTAACGCTGATGACGTAAACGCCGCTTTCGAGAGCTGACAGGTCGTAGGAAGCTTCCTTAACATTGCTCTTCAGAGTCAGACCGTCTACGGTGTAGATAGATACTGACTCGTAGTCACCATTGACTTTCAAAGTTCTACCCTTAAGGTCGATGCCTGTGAGGTCATTGTTGACATTGCCGACACTTACAATACCGCCTTCAGCTACCTCAACTTCAATAACAGACATGGGCGAGTAGCCTGAAGTGTAGTGTGTACGAACACCAACAGTATGTGTACCAACCGAAAGACCGCTGAACTGATACTCGGTAGCACTTGTATCCGCTATCTTATTGTCATCAAGGTAAACCTCATACAGAGAGTCAAGACACGGTTTTCTTCTCGGAGCACCATAATAACCCTGCTCAAATTCAGAAGGCAGACCTATACGCAGGTTGTCGAGCATAAGAATCGAGCACTGGTTCGAGATACAATGTATAGTCACATATTTAGCTGACTTAGGAACGTCGTATGAGAACTCAACCCAATAAGAATTGCCTATAATCTTGTTGTCATCAAGCCAGATGAAGTCTTCCGGTTCACAACCTGTCTCGGAATAACCTACCTGAATAACCTCAGGCATAGTGTAGATGAAGCACGATGCAAAGAAGTTAAACTTGAAGTCTTCGTCAAAGTAGAGTTTCGGCGAGATAATCCAGTCATCGTTAGCCGCACCGTATGAAGCAAAGTCAGTCAGCATCTTCTGTCCCTGATAAGGATAAAGACCCATATCTGTACAGTCAGGAGTAGTGTTATACGGATTAAATACCATGAAAGCCATCGGCTCGAAAATACCGGGCCATTCGTAACCCATAAAGGCACCTGTTTCACCACCGTCGCCGTCAATGTACTGCCAGCCGATTTCTCCGGGTGAATTGATAGCGAAGTCCTCATGACTTTCAAAATCCTCACTGATAAGGTCAGGGAAGTTCCAGATTACCAACGGACTTGTACCATCCTCGGTCTCATACACAGCTCTTACGTTCTTAGGTGCGACACGGTCTTCAATCATAGAGTAAGAGAGAGTGTAGAGATTGTCGGAGGTCATATCGACAACTTCTTCGATAGTATTGAAGCCCTTCTTAGAGATTATAATTCTGTAAGAGTTCTTCCAGATATTATCGATAGTGCACTCACCGTTCTCATCGAACATAGCGAAGTAGCTGAATACACCGTCATTAGAGAACAGAGCCAATACAGCACCCTCAGCCTCGTTATCAGGAGTATCAGTCTTGACAACTGCTTTCAGAACTGTTGTCATATTCTTACCGATGCTATCGCATGTAGTGACAGAAGACATTTCATCGTTAGCATATACGGCTTTCACACCATATCTGTAAACAGCCTGAGGCAGATTACCCCACTGCTCGTCTTCGTAACTGTTACCCTTGATACCGGAAGCTAATTCTTCCCATTCGGTAGCTTCAACATCCGGATTATTTATACCACGGTAAACGTTATATTTGATTCTGTTTTCAACAACTTTTCTCAGCTGTTTCTCAGCACCCTGTACATAACCCTCCGGAGCAGTATAAAGTTCCGGCATAACTGCGGGAGCCTCATAGTTAGCGGCATGCTTAATCCAGCGGGCATTGCGACTGTTGTCACCGTAAGGAGCAGCTACAGATCTGAAAGCGAAATTGCTCTTGAAATCAGTCTGGTCAAGATAAGCCCAGTCGCCGGCAGTGTAGTCAGAACAGAAACAGTTGACATACTCTGCGAAAGGCCAGCGGTCTTTATCACCGTCGCCGTCGATTGCAAGACTGACAAAGTCGTAATAGCTGATACCTACCATGTAACCGTTAGGACAGTCTATCGGAGATGGGAAGGTGTACTCAGTCCATGCATCATCGGTCATAGGCACGTAAGTGTCGCTATAAACAGGCTCACCAGTAGGATTACCTTCCTCATCAAGGTTAAATACATGTATCTGTACGCTGTAATGCTGCTGAATGTCAACTGTCGACATAACGTAGAACGAAGCACCGTACAGTACCGAAGGAGTGCGGTTAACATGACCGAATACTGACAGACTTGAACCGGAAGATAGTCCGAGAGAACGAACAAACACACCGTCATCATAACGACATTCCTTAGGATCACCAAGAGGAGCCTGCCATTTTACAGAAGCACTTGTGCCCGCATCTTCGACAGAGACTTTGTAAGGCGATTTCAGATTGTCCTGAAGAGTAATCTGACCGCAGTCCACATCATTGTCAATATCCATCACAGTGCTGTACGCAAGAAGATTGTTCTTCTCAATTACCAGACTATAACCGGTGTGAGCGTAAACTCCGGGTATGATGAAGCTACCACCGGCATCGGTAAGAGTTTCATAAGCATTATAACCGCCAATGAAGACTGAAGCACCCTCTACAGGTTCACCGACAGCATCTATCACAGAACCTGAAACAACATACTGCGGCAGGGCCTGAAGTTCAAAATCGTATACGGCTGTAGAAAGCTCGGTAACTTCAGCGTTTACTTCTGTATCTTCATATCCTAAAGCTGAAACAAGCAGACGATGACTGCCGGCAGGCAGATACTCAAGCCGGTAATATCCTTCTTTGTCACTGGTTGCAGTGTAGAGACCATCTTCTGTCGAAATCACAGCATTAGTTACCGGAGTACCCATACAGGTAACTTTACCCTCAACATTACCGTCATGATCTTCTTCAATTCTGATATTGCCTAAAGTAAGACCGAACTGAGGCTCAACAGAACGATGAACGAAGCCGAAGTTATAGTTACCATCCTCTTTAACTACAGGAAGAGAAGCTCTGAAAGTTCTGACAGCAGCACTTCTGAACTCATACTGGGTCACACTATCCTGAACAGCCGGGGTAGCCTCAGGACCAAAGCTGACGGCAATAATCTCAGTCACGTTCTTATTAGCCGGGAGAGCGTCGAAAGTAACCTTATAATGCTGACCGGCTTTCATGGCTATCTTGGGAGAAATAAAATAATCATGGGCCGGATAACCGTACATCCAGCTATAATCGGATTTCGCACCTGTAACAGGCCAGGTAGAATAATACCATGTAGACTGGTCACCGTTGCCGTCAATTGCTGACCACAGACTAAACTCATCAGCAGTTTCAAATGCAAAAGTAGCAGGAATATTAACAGCAGGACCACACACTACACCTTCAGAGAATACATCAACAGATTCTCCACCGACATTCTTAGCCTTAACATAGTAGGTGTAACGTGCGAGATTTTCAATAGAGGTGTCAAGGAAACGATTCTCTTTGCAATCTGTAGCCACAGTCACACCGTCAGATCTTGTAATCTCGAAGCACAGAGACTCAAGGTCAAGGTAAGCGTCAAACTTACCGTGCTCAGGAGCAGTCCATTCAAGAAGAGCGTCCGGTCCTACAGCTGTGAGTGTAAGGTCAGTCACAGGCATAGGAATACCCTGACCGACGAACATGGTCACAGACGAACGATCACCCTGACCGCCCTCATTGAAAGGAACTACTCTGTAAGCATAGAGATCGCTTGACGGTACGTTGCCGTCATGCCAGCTCATCTCCTCGCCGATAACAGGATTATCAAGAGTAGCTACCAGTTCGTCATTACGATATACTTCTATTTTCTGAAGAGATTCAAGAGTACCGCCTCGACCGTATGTTCTTGTCGGGTTTGTCCATGTCAGTGTAGCGCCGAGAGTACCCTGAGCGTCAGGAATAACTGTCAGATCAGCAACCTTCGCAGGAGCACCGGCGGCAGCAACTGTAAACGGAATATAGAAATCTCCGAAGAGCCTGTCGTCACCGAAAATACCAATCTGGGTAGTAGTACCGTCGTGAATATCTATCTTGCGGAGTTCCTCATAAAGATTTACCCACGTATAGACACGCCAGTAAAGCTCATTGGTATCATTATCAAAAGCTAAAGAAGTATTATACATTATAGCCTTCTCAGGATTGAAGTCAAGATCAGCTATAAGAGTACACTCACCGCTTACCTTATTGATTTTATACAGACGGCCCCAGTAAGAAACACCATACATATCGCCGTCATAATTCATAGCAATAGCCTTCAGAGAATCGTCGGAATTATACTCCTCATTCTTTATCATGCCGGTGAGTGACATCAGTTTGTTTACCTCACCTGTTTCAAGATCTACCGTCACCAGACCTATACCGCTCATCAGACCATCAAGTGCATATACTGTCTTAGTCTGATAGTCGTATGTAGGAGAACAGAAGCAGACACCCTGCTTAGCACCTCCGTAACTCTTAACAAGAGATACGGACTCATCCTCTGTATCGTAGGCATACAGAGCTATCGAATCATAGCCATAGACCTGTTGCAGATACTCGAACCAATAGAAGATACCGTCTACCATCACACCGGCACCGAGAGAATTGCCGCTGGAAATCTCATGTATCATCTCGTATGTCTCGGGAGCATCGAGGCTGTAGTTGACAATACCTGTAGTGGGATTCTGATTATTCAACTGTCCCGTCAGGAGGGACCAAACCTGTTTGGAATCGTCCGGAGCCGCGAATGCCACAGTCGTAAGTCCTACGCACAAGGCACCCATAAGACCGGATTGAATCCGATGTTTTAATTTCATCATAGAGGAAATGTTAGGTTATATTTTATCTGATTATTTTTCTGGTTATGCTGTTGCCGTTCTCAAGAAGCACTCTGACGATAAAAACTCCGTTTGAAGCAGGCAGTTCGAACTGTGCCGATTCTCCGGATACTTTCTGTGAAATAACATTACTGCCGTTTACAGTC
>CAMWKC010000131.1 GCA_947174735.1 uncultured Porphyromonadaceae bacterium | reverse complement strand
GCTTCAGCTGCCCTTCCCGCCTATACCTCCCAGTCCGTATACCCCAGCCTGTGCCTCCTGGTTCTGTGTGGCAGCTTTAGCTGCCTTCCCACCACACCCATACCTGCCAGTCCCTACTACCCCAGCCTGTGCCTTCTGGTTCTGTGTGGCAGCTTTAGCTGCCTTCTCGCCATAACCCAAGTTAAGAAGTCACTCATTTTGTAGTGGCTTCTTATTATTTTATCTCCCTGTCATAATTATTCATCCTAACTAAGTACCTCATCATAACAAAATAGTTTAATTTTTTTAGTTCTAAGTATTGCATAGTACTATTCTTTGTTATAACTTTGCAGCGTGATTAAGGCAGTTTCTCATCTGCCGGCTCACACGATTGAAAAATACACACCATTCTATTTCTAACTACATCACCTTAACCCAAGATGTCCGAACTTTTTTTCACCAACAGAGCTCTGATGATGGCTTTAATAATGCCTTTATCGCTCACTACCGCCTCTGTATTGGCGCAGACTGAAACCTCTACACAAGCTAACGATTCCATCATAGGCGCCACCTATGACATGCTTGACGAAATCGTTGTCACATCCGAACGCCCTGTCATACAGACTGACGGCGCTACCACAACTTACAACGTCGATGATGACCCAGCTGCAAAAGGCAGTTCTGTGCTTGATATGTTACGCAAAGTACCTATGGTAACTGTTGACGGCCAGGATAACATACAGCTCTTAGGCGAATCCGACTTCAAAATCTATGTTAACGGCCGTGAAGACCCTGCACTCACTGCGAATGCCTCTACTGTCCTTAAAGCTATGCCCGCTGAATCAGTAACAAAAATCGAAATCATCAACGAACCGGGTGCTAAATATGATGCCGAAGGATCAGCAGGCATAATTAATCTTATCACTATACGCAAACAGAAACAATCCGGTTATTCCGGCTCACTAACAGCAGGTATTTCCAATCGACAGCTTATGGGTTCTGCTTATTTCCTTACCAAACAACGTAATGTCACAGCTTCACTTCAGGCTGTACATGCCCGTTCGGCTTTCGGCGCAATGCACTCCTCACAGCATAATGAGACTGAAAACTTCTCTTCCTCGACAGATAGACTCATGACTTCACGAATGGAGCAGTACATCAAATTTGCCTATACCGGTATAGACGGCAATCTGTCATGGGAACCTAACTCTTCAAATCTTTTCACCTTAGGTATTAACTTCTCCAATGTCAACGGTAATATCGACCATCTCAAGGAATCAGTCGATATGAAAGATATAGCAGGTATCACACGTTGGTCCTATAACCGTGCTATCGATGGCGCTATGAAACATACCGATGCTTCGGTTAATGCTTCATTCCAACATTCTTTTGACGATAATCCTGCTCATAACCTTATCTTTTCCTACCGATTCAATTACGGCCGTAAGCCTTTTGATCTCGTCATGACCTACCGCGACATGATAGATTTTTACACTCCGAATATCTTCGAGCGTTCTCTCACCACAGCTTACAGCCGCGAACATACAGCACAAATCGACTACTCCAATCCCCTCGGTGGTGAGCACCATCTTATCGAGACCGGTCTAAAAGCTATATGGCGACCTAACTCCTCGATAGGTGCTATATGGAATGGCCCTGATGAAGCCTCAGCCGTATGGAATCCTGACAGTTACACCGATCTCCGGCAAAATGTCGACATATATGCTGCTTACGCTTCATACACAGGTCGTTTCAATGCCTTTTCAGTAAAGGGAGGTCTGCGCTACGAGCATACCCGCATGGGTATAGATTATCATGTCGGTGAAATTCCCGATTTTACGACACACCTTAACGATGTGGTGCCTAACGCAGCTTTAAGTTACAATTTCAACATGGCTACCAGTCTACGTCTGGCCTATCAGATGCGTATATCACGCCCATCTATCAATCAGGTCAATCCGTTCCGGCAAACCCTCGGCTCACAGATGGTACAATTCGGTAATCCCGATCTCCGTAGTGAGCGAAGCAACAAAGTATCGCTGACCTACAGCTCATTCGGACGTACTGTAGGCGGTAGCATCGGTATTGAGTGTTCTATGCGCAACAACACCATTTCCGAGTTTACCTATATGGAAGATAATGTACGCAACGTAACATACGCTAACCTCGGTCGCCGCACACGCACTTCACTCAATGGCTTCCTTACATGGTCTGTACTACACGGCATGCGCCTTGTCCTGAATGGACGCCTTGACTATATAGACCTCTCTGCACCTACCGCATCCTTGCATAATTCAGGTTGGGGAGGTAATTGGAGTGCTAATTGGAATTATTCCTTACCACATAATTGGGAGGCATCAGCTTATGGCGGTCAGTCATTCCGTAATATTAATCTACAGGGCTACTCCGACGGTTGGTATTATTACGGACTCGCTATATCCAAGTCTCTGCTTGCCGACAAATCTCTACGTCTCTCACTTAACGCTAATTCTTTCCTCCAGAGTTCACAGTCATTCAAGACATACACATGGACCGATAATACCGCAGTTCGTAACACATGGACCAACCGTAACTGGTCTGTAGGCCTCAACATATCATGGAATTTCGGCAAGCTTAAATCACAGGTACGCAAAACTGCTGCCGAACTCGACTATGACGATGCCGTCAACACCGGCGGTAAAGGTGGCCTCGGTTCCACCGGCATGTAAGCTCCCCGGCAGCGCGAAGCTGGTTTCCGCCCGAAGCCTTGCTCACCCAAAGCCTAAGCCTCCGGCAGCGCGAAGCTGGTTTCCGCCCGAAGCCTTGCTCACCCAAAGCCTAAGCCTCCGGCAGCGCGAAGCTGGTTTCCGCCCGGAGCTCTGCTCCGTAAGTTCTCTATCTCATTAACTCCCGCAGTATTATGACTTCACGTTTTGTTATCCTTGCTATTCCGGCCGTTATGCTCACTTGTACTTTGGCCACTTATTCAGCCGCCGGCTCTGTCCCCACAGCAGCGACTGAAGTGCCAACTGACTCAGTAGCAGAGGCGATTCTCGACTCCCTGCCGGGCTATGACTTCACAAACCTCGATGAAGTAATAGTCACCACCCGTAAGCCACTCGTCACAAGCGACGGAGCCAATCTTACTTACAATGTCGAAGAAGACCCCGAAGCAACTTCCAATTCCCTCCTCGAGATGCTTCGCAAAGTCCCCTCGGTCACGGTCGATGGCGAGGATAACATCAAACTCAACGGTCAGTCTAATTTCAAAATCCTTGTCAACGGTAAGGAAGACCCTATGATCTCAGGAGGCGATGTGTCCACAATTCTGAAATCAATGCCTGCCAACAGCGTCACAAAGATTGAAGTACTTAACGAACCAGGTGCCAAATAAGATGCACAAGGTTCAGGCGGTATACTCAATCTTATCACTACCAAAAAACAACGTCTCGAAGGTTACTCGGCAAGCATATCAGGTACAATCGGACGAGGTCAGCTAAGCGGCTCCGGCTATATACTCTCCAAACTACGTAATGTAACGGCCTCTCTCAATATCTACAGTATGAAAAATCTCTGGAATTCCTCGACAGAAAATGAACAGACTATCGAGAATCTAACATCAGAGACAAACCGTACACAACGCCAGACATCTACAAATGATTTCGACTATTCCTATACAGGAGGTAATTTCAGCCTGTCATGGGAACCGGATACACTTAACCTTTTTACCGTATCCGCCAATCTGGGTAACAATACCTATAGTTCATGTTCTCCTCAGACTATATCCATGACTGATGTGGCAGGCTTACCTGTATGGACTTATAACCGTTACGACAACTCCGACAATAAGGGTCTGTGGTTAGGCTCTTCTTTATCTTACCAGCATACTTTCGGTCGGCAGGGACATCACATTGTAGCAACATATTACTTTAATTTCGGCCGTGATCATAGTGATTCATGGGCACACTCCTTCGATGAAGATAATTTTACAATCTCCACCCCGTGGCAGTGTATAACTTCGGCACAATATTCGCGTGGTCACACATGGCAGCTTGATTACTCTAACCCACTGACCGAGCGACAGACTATAGAATTTGGCGGTAAATTTAACATGCGCCCCGCCTCCAGTCTTAACAACACTCTATATGGCCAGACTGACAATGAAATGACCATAGCCCCGGACCAGACCTCCGACATAAGTCAGTTTCAGGATATCGGTGCTCTTTACGGCTCTTATAAAGGAGGCTGGAACAAATTTAGTGTCGAAGCAGGTCTGCGGTATGAATATACTCACATGGGTATGAAATTCCATACCGGCTCATTTTCTGACTTCACTACTATACTACACGATTTAGTTCCCAACGCTTCAGTAAGTTATAATCTGGCTGATGCCTCGGCACTACGTCTGGCTTACAACCTGCGTATCTGGCGTCCGGGCCTGTGGTACCTGAACCCTTTCCACAACACTATGAGTACTAATACCGTACAGTATGGTAATCCGGACCTCACAAGTGAAAAATACCATCAGACTTCACTGGCATACACCAACTACGCAGGAGCACTCGGTGTACGCCTACGCGGTCAGTGGAGCCATAGTGCAAACGAGATTTACGATATAATCTTCCTTAAAGACAATATTGTTAACTCAACCTATGCCAATATAGGCCGACACGATAATCTCAATCTTCAGGCCAATCTCAACTGGAGCATAACTAACAGTATGCAAGCCGGGTTCTCAGGTACAATCAGTTGGGAACATTTCGTTATGGATTGGAATGACAAGCGAGATTCCAAAGCCGGTTGGAGAGGGAATTTTAACATTGACTGGAACTATACTCTTCCATGCCGTCTGAGGTTCAGTGCTTACGGAGGCTATGGTTCACCGGGCTTCTCATTGCAGGATAAAGGTTCATCGTGGTATTATTACTCTCTCAATGCTTCACGTGCCTTCCTTAAAAACGATATGCTCACTGTCAGTTTATCAGCTTCCAATTTTCTTCCGGCTCATAAGACCTATCATGGTAGTCAGACGGCTGACAATCTCGTGACAACTTATCGCAGCCGTCATTCACAATGGCGCGCCGTCCTAAGTCTCACGCTCCGTCTTGGCAAGCTCCGCGCAGATGTTAAACAGACGGCTGCCTCTTCCAATGATGATGGTGTCAAGGCCGGTGGAAATAATTCATCTGCTAACTGATTTCTCCGATTTATACCTATACGGTTTAAGTCTTGCAGCTATACCTCCTCCTTCTCTTGAGATAAATGACAACTCCATGAATCAAATCAATAAAGATAATATTCGCGCACAGATGCGCAAAGGCATTCTGGAATACTGCATCTTGCTCTTTCTCTCCACAAGGCGTGCCTATCCCTCCGACATAATCAATCATCTTCAGAAGGCTAACCTGATTGTTGTCGAAGGCACCCTCTACACACTCCTGAATCGTCTGCGCAAAGAAGAAAAACTAAACTATGAATGGGAAGAATCTCCAAAAGGTCCTCCCCGTAAATACTACTTTATTACCCCTGCCGGTCGTGAGACACTCTCTGTTATGTCCGAAGCATGGGATGAAATACAACATACCGTAAATCACTTTCGCAATCCTACTCCGACATCAGATACGGACAAATAAGACATGGTAAAATGAAACAGACTTTAAACATCAATATCGCTGGCAATGTATTTACCATTGACAACGATGCCTATATGTTGCTTAGTGATTACCTCGACACTCTTCAACACGCTTTTGGCCGTAATGACGAGGGACAGGAACTCATCATTGACATTGAAGCACGAATAGCCGAAATTTTTGCCCAGCTTATTGAGGGAGGCCAGAATGTTATCACCCTCCGGGACGTTGAAGCTATTATTGCCCGTATAGGTCGCCCGGAAGAGATGCTCGAAGTATCCGAGGAATTTGACCTTAATTCGGATGAGGAGAAAGTCACTGTTGAATGTCGTCCCGTACCCCCGCCATACGTTCCTCCTGTCAAGGTACAGAAGAAACTTTACCGTGACCCGCAGGGCAGTATGCTCGGAGGCGTCTGCATGGGTCTCTCATGGTACACCGGAGTAGATGTCACCTGGATTCGTCTTATTATTATAGCCCTGTGTTTTGCTCCGATAGTCACTGTCGGCTCTATGTTCTCTTCAGTATTTCCCCTCTCTATTATTTATCTTATCCTATGGATTGTCGTACCTGAGGCCAGGTCCCCTCTGCAGCGAATGCAGATGATGGGCAAGGCCCCGACAATCGACAACATCGGACGTACTGTTACCGATTCGTTTAAAGAAAGTGAAGGTATTCAGACTGTCTCCGACACTTCTACCAATGTCGAAAGCACATTAAAAAAGATTGCCGAAATAGCCGTGCGCATATTTGCTATTCTGGCCAGAGTGATGC